>JANXWI010000004.1 GCA_025351205.1 Deinococcus sp. | reverse complement strand
GGGGGGGCCGACCAGCAGGATGCCGTGGGGGATGCGGGCGCCCAGGGTGTGATAGCGCTCCGGGTGCTTGAGGAAGTCCACGACTTCGACCAGGTCGGCCTTCGCCTCGTCTGCTCCGGCCACGTCGGCGAAACTGACCTTCACCTGCCCTTCCGAGTGGACGGTGGCCTTGCTGCGTCCGAAGGCCCCGGCGGCGTCGTTGCCGTTCTGGCGGTTGCCGCGCAGCAGCACCACCAGCAGCACCACGATCAGCGCGCCGGTCAGCACGGTACTCAGCACCGAGACCCAGCCCATGCGCCCCGGCTGGGCCAGCACCACGTCCACGCCGCGCTTTTCCAGGTAAGGCAGGCTGATGATCGGGTCGGAGCTGAGCGTGCGTGTGGTGAAGGTGGCCTGCGGGTCGCCGGTGTTGAGCGCGCCGCTGATGACCGCCAGATTGTTCTGGTTGGTGATCAACACGCGGCTGACCTGCCGCTTGACCAGAGCGCTCTGGAAGTCGGCCAGGCTCAGCTCGCTGGAGCGGTCACGCGGCGCGGTGAAGCCGATGGTGATCAGCAGCACCACCACGCCGCCCAGCAGCCACCACGGCCAGACGGCGCGTTTCGGAGGCTGGCCGGTCACGCCCTGACCTCTGTGGAAGCCGGCCCGGTGACCGATCCCCCTGTTACCCCTGTCTTCGGGGCAGGATGTTCAGCAAGCCGCTGTGTGGACTGCGCCCGACCTTCCCTGTTCATTCACAGAGTCTACGCTCCGCCGGGCAGGACATTGTGGGCATGGATAGGGAGTAGAAAGCGCTGGCCAAACAGGGCTGAATGTCGAAAGCGGCAGAGCATCCTCAGACGTTTACGGCTTCTTAAATCTGAGCGTACTGCACTCAGGTCTATTGACTGCCCTGAACTGTAGCCTTATGATGGACGGCGTTTAGAACTGCTTCCGGAATCGGCGGCAGAAATCCAGCCTACGAGAGGTAATGCATGCCAAAAGCAGTCGGAATTGATCTGGGAACCACCAACAGTGTCATCGCCGTGATGGAAGGCGGACGCCCCGATGTCATCGTCAACGCCGAGGGCGCGCGCACCACCCCCAGCGTCGTGGCCTACAAGGGCGACGAGCGGCTGGTGGGTCAGATCGCCCGCCGTCAGGCCGCCCTGAACCCCGCCGCCACCCTGTTCGAGGTCAAGCGCTTCATCGGGCGCAACTGGAATGAAGTCAAAGACGAGGCCGCCCGCAGTCCCTTTACCGTGAAGGAAGGCCCCAGCGGCTCCGTGCGGATCGAGGTGAACGGCAAGGACCTGGCCCCCGAGCAGGTCAGTGCCGAGGTGCTGCGCAAGATGGTGGCCGACGCCAGCGCCAAGCTGGGCGTGAGCATCAAGGACGTGGTCATCACCGTGCCCGCCTACTTCGACAACAGCCAGCGCGAGGCCACCAAGCAGGCCGGTGAGATCGCGGGCCTGAACGTGCTGCGCGTGATCAACGAGCCGACTGCTGCGGCCCTGGCCTACGGCCTGGAGCGCAAGGGCAACGAGACCATCCTGGTGTTCGACCTGGGCGGCGGCACCTTCGACGTGACCATTCTGGAGCTGGGCGACGGCGTGTTCGAGGTCAAATCCACCTCCGGCGACACCCACCTGGGCGGCGCGGACTTCGACCAGCGCATCGTGGACTGGCTGGCCGGCGAATTTCAGAAGGACCACAGCTTCGACCTTCGCAAGGACAAGCAGGCGTTACAGCGGCTGATTGAGGCCTCCGAGAAGGCCAAGATCGAATTGAGCAGCGCGTCCGAGACCAGCATCAGCCTCCCCTTCATCACCTTCGACCCCGAGACCCGGACGCCGATGCACCTGGAGCGCACCCTGAGCCGCGCCAAGTTCGAGGAGATGACGGCGGATCTGCTCAAGCGCGTGCGTGAGCCTGTCACGCAGGCCCTGGCCGACGCCAAGCTCGACGCCTCCAAGATCGACGAGGTGATTCTGGTGGGCGGCAGCACCCGCATTCCGGCGGTCAAGCGCATCGTGCAGGACATCATCGGCAAGACCCCCAACGAGTCGGTCAACCCCGACGAAGCCGTGGCGCTCGGCGCCGCCGTGCAGGCGGGCATCATCCTGGGCGACAGCTCGCTGGGCGACATCGTGCTGGTGGACGTGACGCCGCTCACGCTGGGCGTGGAAGTCAAGGGCGGCATGATCGCCCCGATGATCACCCGCAACACCGCCGTGCCCGCCAAGAAGACCGAGATCTACACCACCGCCGAGAACAACCAGCCGGGCGTGGAGATCGTCGTTCTTCAGGGCGAGCGTCCGATGGCCTCGGACAACAAATCGCTGGGCCGCTTCAAGCTGGAAGGCATTCCGCCCATGCCCGCAGGCCGCGCCCAGATCGAGGTGACGTTTGACATCGACGCCAACGGCATTCTGCACGTGACGGCGAAGGAGAAGACCTCGGGCAAGGAGAGCAGCATCCGCATTGAGAACACCACCACGCTCGACAAGAGCGACGTGGAGAAGATGGTGCGCGAGGCCGAGCAGAACGCCGACGCCGACAAGCTGCGCCGCGAGAAGGTCGAGAAGCGCAACGCGCTCGACAGCCTGCGGGTCCAGGCGACCCAGGCCATCGAGGAGAACGCTTCGGCGGATCAGGCCCTGAAAGACAAGGTCAAAGCACTCGCCGACGAGGCCGAGGAAGCCATCCGGACCGACGACGACGCCAAGATCGCAGACGTGCAGAAGCGCCTTGAGGAAGGGCTGCGCGAGCTGATGACCGCCGCCCAGCAGGCCGGGGCCGCGCCGACAGCCGACGCTTCCGGGCAGTCTGCCGCCGGACAGGCCCGCAAGGACGACGCCGACGTGGTGGACGCCGACTTCAAGCCCGCCGACTGAACCGAATGACTTGAACGTGATGGGTCGCGGGTGCCGGGACAACTCCCCGCCTCCCGGCCCATCATTTTTTTGCCTGTGACAGACTGATTTTAGATTCCGCACCAGAGCCACATCCGAGGACGCCACATGACCAATCCGAGCAACCCTAACGAGCCGAGCAGCGAAGCCAAAAAAGACCCACGCCTGACCACCATCGACGCCGAGACGGGCGAGACCGTCCCTGAGCAGGCGCATGCTAAGCCTGCCGCAGGCATCACCGAGGCAGAGGTGGTGGACGCCGAGATCATGGGCGCGGACACCGACGACGACAGCGATCTGGGTGACGGTGATCTGGGCGATTTCGACCCCTCCAGCCTCGACCCGAACATGTTCGCGGGCGTGCAGGAGATGATGGGCAAGCTTCAGCGGGCC
>JANXWI010000495.1 GCA_025351205.1 Deinococcus sp. | reverse complement strand
CGCGCTCACGGCCAGCAGCAGGTGGCCCAGCACCCAGGCCACCGAGGTCAGCCCTGGCCGCCCGATGTTGTTGAGCACCGTGCCCAGCAGCAGGCCGCCGCCGAACACCAGCAGGGACGCGGTCATCAGCAGTGCGCCGAGGGGATCGGTGTGCAGGCCCGCCCCGGCAGCGAGTCCGGTCACGGGTTGAAGAAGGATGTAAGTGCCGAGCATCAGCGCCAGAACCAGCAGGTACAGCGTCAGCACCGTGAGCAGCACCTTCAGGGCGTGCCGGGCCAGTCGGTCCATCCGGGTGTGACGCTTCGCCAGCAGCCGCAACCGGGTATAGAAGGCCAGAAACAGCGCCTCCATCGCCCCGATGCTGAGAATCACCGGCAGCAGCGCTCCCGGCCCCAGCAGACGCCAGGTGGCCGCGCCGAACACGGCGGTGACGAACAGAGCGCAGGTCCAGCCCGACAGGGCGTGCGTCAGCGTGACGTGCCAGCGCGGCGAGGGCAGTTGCAGGCCGGACGGTATGGGCGACTGGTCGGCCAGCGCCAGGATCGGCAGCACTGCGGCGCAGCCCACGGCCACCACTCCAGCGAGGGGAAGCGCGTCCGGGATCAGCAGCACCGCCAGGCTCGGCAGATACACCAGGGCCGCCAGCAGCAGGTGTCTCAGGATCAGGAGGGCCGCGAAGGCGGCGAAGGCGGCGCCCGCCACTGCACCGACCAGGGCGGCGGCGGCAGGCGGCTGATGGGCCACGGCGGCGAAGGTCCCCGCGACGGCTGCCGACACCGGCAGGGACACGGCCACCGCCTGCCGTAGAAAGCGCCGCAGCGGCAGGCCGGTCTTGCGGTATCCGATGCTGGCCAGCCCCTGCCCCCAGCCCCAGGCGAAGATGACCGAGGCCATCAGCGCACTCTGGGTCCCCGGATACGGGGCGAGCAGCGGGGCGGTCACCACCAGGGCCGCGCCCGGCAGGGCATAGAGAATTCCCCGTGGCAGCAGCGACCACATCGGCGGCGGGGCGAGCATGGCCGCAGGCTCGGTTTCCCGGAAGGGCATGTGGTCGAACAGCGCCTCGGCACAGGCAAAGACGCTGGGGAGGCCGTACTGCTCCCTGGCCAGGTCGTCGTTGAGGCCGTGCGCCTCGAGCGCCGCCGCAATCTCTTCGGGCTGGGTGGCCGAGACGCACACCGCGTGCAGTTCCCGCCCCAGACGCCCCAGGCTGTGTGCGCCGCTCTGTTTTCCCCTGCTGTTCTGGGCCTGTATCATGTCGCTTCCCCCAACAGGCTCTGAGTGGCCAGTCCCTGAACAGACAGTCCCTGCACAGGCCTGACGGTGCAGGCGAACATGTTCTGGTACATGCCCCGGTAGGCGTCCAGGCAGTGCTGCACCGTGAACATGCTCAGCACCCGTTCGCGCGCCCGCAGGCTCATGCCGCGCCGCAGGGCGTCGTCTCTGAGCAGCTCCTGACAGGCTTCGGCAAAGGCGTGCGGGTCTCTGGGCGGAACCACGAAGCCGGTGTCGCCCACCGCCTCGCGCACCCCGCCCACGTCGGTGGCGACCATCGGGCGTCCGGTGGCCATGGCCTCGATCACCGAGTACGGGAACCCCTCCGAGACGCTCGACAGCGCCACCACGTGACCCGACTGGTAGGCCTGTGCCACCGACGCGACCCGCCCCTCGAAGTGTGCCGCCTTGCTCAGGCCGAGGTCCTGTATCAGCTGCTTGCAGGCGTGCTGGTAGGCCTCGTTGCCCAGCGGAATCGGGCCGAACATCCGCAGCTGGGCGGTGGGCATGTGGTGCTGGATCAGGGCGTGGGACCGGATCAGGGTGTCGAGGTCCTTGATCGGATCCACCCGGCCCACCCAGGCCACTGTCGGGACTTCCGGCTCGCCCTCTCCCAGCGCGAAGAGTTCGGGGTCGATGCCGTTGTAGACCGGACGCAGCTTTTTGGGATCGACACCGAAATGCAGCTGCCAGCGGGTGTTGAAGTTCGACGAGGGCGAGATCAGGTCGGCCAGCCGGTAGGCGGCCCGCGTCAGATGCATGTAAAAGCGCAGCAGAAAGGCCCGTGTGCCCGCCGACAGGTACTGCGAAGGCGGCGAGAGGTAACGTTCCCGCAGGTACACCCCGTGTTCGCTCAGGATGAAGGGCGTGCCGTAGGCGCACTTGGCGGCGATGGCGGGCAACACCGCGAGGCCGTTGCTGACCGCGTGGGTGAGGTCGCACTCCAGCACCGGCCTGTTCAGAGGGCGCAGCAGGTGAGAGAGCCACATGCTGGCGTCCAGCGCGTCTGAGACGCTCGGGGCCGGGCAGCCCCGCAGCCGCCCTTCCGTGGTCAGCCGTCCCTGTCCGTATCCGGCCTGCATCACCCTGGCCTGGGTCTGCCAGACGTGCAGCAGCAGGGCCGAGGTGGCCGGGGCGCTGAGGGCGGTGATCAGGTCTGCGGTCTGTGCGAACTGGCTGAGGTCGTGAAGCGCAACTGCAAAGGCGCTGCTGGACTCGTCGGAGAGCATGGCGATCAGCAGCCGCTCGTAAATCTCCCGGAAGACCTGCATCTTCTTGCCGGACACCGGGCGGGTCGCCTCGTGTTCCCAGAGCGGAACCTGGCTTACCTGCCGGACGTTTCCCGGGGGGGAGTTCTCCACCTTGGATTTAAAGCCGCAGAGCGCGATCACATGGAAGTCGATGTGGCCCATGCCGGTCACGAGCTGATCGCACCACACGCTGATGCCACCGGTGAAGAGCGGATAGGTGCCTTCGGTGAGGAGAGCGACGGTGGGGGTCATGGCGGGGTGGGCCAGGGGCGGCCCAGGGCGGCGGCGCGACCACAGTGTCTGCCCGCTGCTGCCGGGCGTGTGGCCGAACGGGCCTGCTGGAAATCTGGCTGCCGGACCACAGCCCTCGGACACCTGGGGAGCCTAGTAATCGATGCCGAGGTCACGGGGGGTCCGGGCGGCGTCGCGAATGCGTTCTCTGGCCTCGACCTGCGCCAGCCGGAACCGCAACTCGGCGCACGAAACGGTCAGTGACTGCACCAGTTCCAGCAGTCCCTTCTGCCGGTGCAGGTCACGCCAGTTGACTGGGCGACGGCTGACAGGAGCGTCTGTCTGGTCGGTCGGTAAGGTGTTCACGGCTTCGAGCGTCATGGAACCTCCATAGGGTCCGGACCCACCTGAGAGTTCCAGGTGGAAAAGAGGCGAGCTATGTTCAGATCGGGGCCGTCAGCTCAGGGCAGTCAGCTCAGTGCAGTCAGCTCAGGGCCGTCAGATTGGAACAGTCGCAGCAGAGTGTGCTTGAGGGCCAGACCTGCATTCCTTGGAATTCGCGGAATCCTGCGCGCATCGATGGCGTAGCCGAGGTTGCGGGTGCCGCGCAGCAGCGGGCCGGGCCGGAAATTCGAGAGCTTGCGGCGAATGCTGTTCAGGTGGGCCTCGACGTTCCGACAACCGCTGAGCTGTTCGAGCATGCTGTGACCGATCAGCCGTCCGGGTTGGCGCATCAGGGTGTGCAAGACCCGGAACTCGGTGGGGGTCAGACGCACAGGTTGTTGTCGGTAGAACAGCACGCCCTGACCGGGGTCCAGATGCAGGTCTCCCACCGTGAGTGCCAGGGCGTCGTGCTGCGCCTGCAATACCTTCAGCTGTGAACAGACCAGCGCGTATTGTTCTTCCAGCGTCAAGTCACTCCCCAGCCACCCGGTCCAGGGGCCGCCCAGGCGTTCTCCCGCCATTCTGTCCGCCAGTTGGTCTGCCGACCCCAACAGCAGCAGAGGCAGACTGCCCAGGGCGCGGGTCAGTCGGTCACGCAGCGGCCCATCTGATTCGCCCGCCGCCAGCTCTCCTGGAGCGTCCAGCAGCGCCAGGGCGATTCCGGACGCGGCCTCCCCTGGGTCTGTCCACCCCAGGTTCGGTCCAGCCAACTCTCGTACCGGATGATCCTCGGCGACGATCATTTCCAAAAGCAACGTCAACGCCTGACTCCGATTTTCCATCACCCAGATGGTTCCCATCATTCCCCCCTTCCTGGACGAACGCCGAGGTCCCCCCTCGACATATTCGCAACATGAGCTGTATGAGCTTCGTTGCCGTGTTCAGGCTGAAGAAAGTATGAATTAAAGCAGTTACAAGTCGGTAACACACTGAGGGCGTCTCCAGGGCGAGCGAGACATCGGAAACAGCCGCACCAGAAATTTCGCGTACAGGAGGGCTGGACAGTGGGCTGGTGCTGTTAACTTGTGAAAGTTCAGTTGAGTTTCAGGTGAAGACTCGTGCCGATCCGTGCCCCTGCTTTTTCATCATTTACTCATACAAGGATACCTTTGCACAATGCTGCCAAAGCATCCTCAATGGCCCGTACAGTTTCAAGCGGCTTTGACGTCCAGATTGAGCGGCCTGGAAGGATGATGTCGCAATTCCGTGAAACGCTGCGACAGCCCCAGATTGGCCAATGCGCGCTGTACAAAGGGGGCTTAGCCTTGTGCGTATTCTGGTGTGAACAGCACTTCAATATGATTGGCTCTTCCTGGGTTTCGGGGGGTTTGTTGCCTTAATTTGCGTCACGGCAGGCTGAGGGCAGGGGTGGCCTGAGGTTCAGGCCACCCCTGCC
>JANXWI010000484.1 GCA_025351205.1 Deinococcus sp. | reverse complement strand
GGCGCTCAGGCTGGCCGGATACCAGACCTCGATGGTCAGGGGGCGGTCATAGCGCGGCAGGGTGGTCGGGGCCGGGGTCATGGTCGCCGCTCTGGCAATGTCGAGCACGTCTTTCCGGACCAGCGAAATGGTCCGCACGCCCACCGCGTACTGCCCGCGCATGCTCAGTGCCGGTGCGTCTGGGCGGGCGTCGCCGGGGTAAGTGGTTCCTGGTCTGGCCGGGCCAGCAGAGACGGCAGCATTGGCGGCGGGAGCCATCTGGGCCAGTGTAGCGCCGGACGCGGGCAGGCTGGTGGCCAGGGCCAGAAGCGAGGTCAGGACCAGCAGGCGGGCGCGCACAGGGAAAGACATGGATGAAGACACGGATAAACCTCCAGAAGAAGGGGAGACGGTGTAGGGCCGCTGACCGTGGCAGACTAGCAGCCCGCCACGGTCTGGCCCGCTCCAGCGCCAGGTTCTCGAACACAGCCAGATTGAAATTGCTCGGGCAGCATACACCCGGACTCTCCGGGCTGTCAGTCGGTCAGGCGTTCGCAGGGTCATACATGGGCGTTGGATGAAGGCCCGTTCTGCGTCGGCGGTCACCCGGGCGCTCAAGTGCGCCCTTGCTGCCGTTTCGGGTTTCCGCAAACAGCGCTCCACCCCTACACTCTCGCAAGGACGTACTTCCGTCCTCGCTCGTTCCACTCGGTAAAGCTAAAGCTTTACAAGGAAATACTCAGTTTTTCGAGCCGCGCTCGTCGCCCTCGTCGTTCATCTGTTCCAAGGCCACCTCGCGCTCCTGCCGCGCCGCGTTGATGCGCCCGGCCAGCGCGGCGGCCTCCTCGGCGCTGATGTCGAGCGTGTCCGCGCTGGGCAGGCGGCTGTCCACGTCCAGGCGGGTAAAGCGGGTTCCGGTGTCGGGCAGGTTCTCAACCCGCACCGCCCAGTTGGGAGACTGCGGCGGAAACAGCAGGTCGAGTCCGGTGTCGCCCTCTTCCAGCCGCAGCAGCGCCTGGACCTGGGCAGCCGCGTCGTCGGTCAGGAACATCTTGAACAGTTCGCTCTGCTTGATCGGGTCGCCCGCGTGTTCCAGCGCCCGCAGTTGCAGCAGTGGCTCAGTGCCCGTCGCCACCAGGGCGCTGGGGTCGGGGGCCGCCGCGACGTCGAGGGTAAAGGAAGTGCCGCTGACCTGAATCTGGTTGTGGGTGCTGACGTCCATGCCCCAGGGTAGGCGGCGGGCGCGGGGCGGCGGGTGAGTGCGGCTTGTGGTGAACTTGGTGCCCGAGTCCGGGGCTGTTTAAAGTCCAGTTCGATTTCAACGCTGCCGAGAGACCATCCGGCCAAGCAGGAAGCGGGCAGGCGTGCCCAGGCGCGTCCGTTCTGCCCAAGCGGCGAAGCGTCGTCAACGGCGCTGTTCTCGCCAAGAAGAAGCGGGCAGGCGTGCCCAGGCGCGTCCGTTCTGCCCAAGAAGCGGGCAGGCGTGCCCAGGCGGTCAAGCGCCTGCTGGGCGCTGTTCTGACCAAGCGGCGAAGCGTCCTCATGGGCGCTGCTCTCGCCAAGAAGAAGCACGTACGTTCTGCCCAGGAAGCGGGCGGGCGTATCCGGGGGAGAGTCGGACCCGGTGTCAGGGGGCCAGCGCCTCCAGCGTGTGCCGGGCGCGCGGCAGCTTGACTTCCTTCTGGCCCTCGAAGGCGTAGGGTTCGTTCATCAGAAACCAGTACAGGTCGTGCAGGCAGGTATGGGCCAGGTAGGCCCGGAAGCGCAGCAGCGTGGCTGCGTCCTGGCCGGGCAGCATGCTCAGCGCGGCGTCCAGGCTGTCCTGGCGCGGCAGCATGTCCAGCGTTCCGGTCTTGAACAGCGCCAGGTCGCGCAGCGGGTCGTCGTACGCCGCCCGCGTCCAGTCGATCACCAGCACCTGCCCCGCTTCACTCACCAGAATGTTGTCCTGCCACAGATCGAGGTGACAGAACGAGGCGGGCACGTCCAGCAGACCCTGGTCCAGCGGTTCTTCGACGGCGGCGAACAGGTCTTCGAGCGGATACGGGGCCAGGGCGCTCCTGAAGCGCTTGAGGCGTTCGCGCAGCTTGCCCTGATCGACGTGGCCCTGCCGGATGGCGTGCAGCCGGATGAATACTTCCCGTAGCTGCGGCAGAGCGGGCAGCACCTCGGACGCCTTCAGCGGATGGCCGGGGAAGCGCCGCATCACCAGCACCTCCACGCCGTCGGCCTCCAGCGCGTCCTGCACCCAGTCGCCCATGCCCGCCCGCAGCATGTTGCGCTGCTCCTGCAAGTGTTCGCCTCTGCTGCGGCGATACACCTTGAGCATCAGCTCCCCGGCCCGGTAGACCCGGCTCTGCATCCCGGCGTCGGCGGGGGTCAGCGGGCCGAAGCGGGCCTCCAGGGCGGGAAAGTGGAACGCGGGTGGGGTGGGGCCGTCTGGCACGGCAGACATCATAGCCCGGCTGCCTGGGGGGCGGTCACTGTGTTCATTCCAGTCCCGGTGTTGATTCCAGTTTCAGTATTCATTCCAGTCTCAGTGAAACCTGGCCGCCCGCAGACTGGGCCAGCAGCAACCGGAGCGGCTCGTCGCCGTGTTTGAGCAGGTAGGTCAGAAAGTTCATCTCGCGCTCCTGGGGCACGCCGTTTGGCAGCAGGTGCAACTTCAGCCGCGACAGCTGCCCGCCGCGCTCGTTCTCGGCCCGGGCCAGAGCGCGCACGGACAGGTCTTGCAGGCGCGACAGCTGGCTCAGGCTGCGCTCTCCCGTCCGGGCCGCCGCGCCCTCCAGGGTGGAGTCCAGACGCGCGAGGTCGGCGCTCAGGCGCCCAAACTGCTCCTTCAGCTCGCCCAGTCGCTCTGCCGAGGCCGCCGCAGCCCCGCGCTGTACGGCCAGCGCCTCGCCCAGCGCGCGTTCGGGGTCCGCCTGAAAGTGGGCCGGGGTCACGCCGAAACGGTCCAGCATGCGGGCCACGTTGCTCTCCAGCCAGGTCACGCTCAGCCGGGGCCACAGCAGCGGCTGCTCCAGGCCGTGCAGCGCGTACACGCCCCCCAGCTGCGCCCCGTAGGCGATCTCGCCCGGCCCGACCACGAAGGCCAGTGTGGGCAGCAGGGCGTCCTGAATGGCCGGACGCAGGCCCGCCGCCGGGGTCAGGCGGTCTGGACGCTGGTCCAGCAGCGCCTCCAGGTCGGGCTGGCTGTACATCTGCCCCTCGGCCTCGAAGGCCCCTCCAGCGTGCCGCAGCAGCACCCGCCTTCCGTCGTCACGCTCCAGAAACAGGTTGGTGGCCCCGGCGGGACGGCGCAGCTGCGGTGCGTAGCCCTGCGCCTCCAGCACGGTGGCCGCCGCCTCGATGCGCCGCGACGATTCGAGCGGACCTTCCAGCTCGCGCCGCAGCGCCGGGGCCATCAGGCGGGCCAGGGCCGGGTGCAGCGGGTCGAGCACGATCAGCCCGTCTTCCAGGCCCTCACGCGGTCCCAGCAGGCGGTGTAGCAGGCGGGCAAAGACGTCTGCGACGGTGCTGGCAGCCGGGCTACTCTGCATGGCCCATTCCAGCGTCTCAGACACCTGCTCCCGGTGCTGCTGGGGCGTGTCGAAGGCGCTGAGCAGTGCGCGCACCGCCGCTGTGTATTCGCTTTTCCAGGGCATGCGGCCCACCG
>JANXWI010000451.1 GCA_025351205.1 Deinococcus sp. | reverse complement strand
GGAGCGGATGAAAGCAGCTCAGCAGGGCAGCGTGGCCGCCCTGAACCGGGACGCCCACGCGTTGCCCTTTCACAAGCGCGCGGAACTGGTCTGCCATAGCATCGAGGCCGCCCGGAAGATTGGGCTGGATGTAGAGATGCTCCGGCAACACGTTTTGTCTACCATCTCCAGCGAGATGCAGCGAGACACCTTGCAGGGCGTTTTTCAGCGGCAGGACATGGGCCGCCTGATCGCCGCCCAGGCCAGCGAGGAACACGGGATGCTGCTCAAGCATGCCCAGCTGCAACGGGCCGTGAGAGAAGCGCAACAGGAACACGATCAGCTGAGTCAGTCCACCGCCCTGGAACGGGTGCAGGCGCGGCGAGGGCAGGGGCAATCCCTGCCGGAAGAGGTGCGCCATCAGCTCGAATTGGGACTGAACCACGACCTGTCTGCCGTGCGGGTCCACATCGATGACGAGGCAGACCGGATTGCCAAGAGCCTGCACGCGGTGGCGTTCACCAGTGGCAAGGACATCTACTTCCAGACGGGTGAGTACAACCCCGCCTCGAAGCTGGAGTTGCTGGCCCATGAGATGACGCACGTCAAGCAGCAGGACCAGGGGAAGGTGTCGCCGGGCATCGACCCGGACGCCAGCCTGGAGAGCGAGGCCCAGCAGTTCGGGGAACAGTTCGTGCTGGGCGGGTCCAGCAGTGTCAGCCCCAAGGTCAAGGCGAGTGGGAAAAAGTCGAAGTCGGGCGGGCCAGCTTCCACCGCTGCGGTTCCTCAGCTGGCGGTGCAGCGGTTGGCTGGCCCCACACCGCCCAGCTGGGCAGCGTCCAAGGCCGACCCGGCATACATCCAGAAGCTGATCAACACCGACCTCGTGACCCTGCTGCGCGGCCTTCAGAACAGCCTGATGATCGATCAGAGCTATTACGCCGGGTTGCACCTGAGTCACCCGGAACAGCTGCCCCAGGCCGGGAAGGTTTTCCTCGACGCCCTCGATCACCTACCGGTGTCAGCGGCCCTGAAGGCGAAGGTGTTGGTCTCGGCTGCTGAGACCACAATCCTGCCCGACATGATCCGTTCAGACGTGATCCGGGCCGCCCTGCTCGCCAGACGACTCGACCAGACGAAAGGGAAAGCCCTGCTGCTAGCACTGAGCCACAAGGCCCCGGAAGGTCACGAGATCACCGATTTCGGGGCCGCCGTGCTGTCTCGTGCCTGGGACAGTGTGGTGGGACTCTTGGGAGCCGTGAAGTTTGTTGCCTGGGACACCACCCAGCTGCGGGCGGAACTCGACCCGGTGGGCTACGGTCAGACCATCACCCTGACCCGGCAGACCCTCCAGGCGGTGAGAGAGCATCCGGGACTGCTATGGGACGCCCTGACCGCCGACACCCGCGCCGCTTGGAAGGCAGGCAAGTACGGCACCGCGCTGGGCTACCTGACCTTCGATCTCGGAACCCTGGCGCTGGGCGCACCGGCGGCGGTACGCGGCGCTACGGTGGCCGGGACGCGAGTGGGCGGGGCTGCCAGCAAGCTGGCCCAGGCCAGCAGGGTGCGCTTCATGGTTCTCAAGACCCAGGCGGGCGAGCTGACCGCGCAGGTCGTGAGCGTCAGTGACGACCTGGCACGGGCGGCGGGGGCGGGCCTTCAGGGGCCGAGACTGGCCGGGACTGCTGCAAGTACCGGGGCTGCACGGGCTACTCAGGGGCGTCTGGATGGACTGACCACCCCTGGTAGAAACGTCCTGAAATCGCAGGCGGCGGCTTTACCGACATCCAGCCCCGTCTCCAGGGCACTGGAAGCCGCGATGAAGGCCGGGAACTGGGCCGCCATCAAAAACCTGCTGGGCAAAAAGCCCCCGGCCAGGCTGCCGGACGACTACTTCTTCCGGAATGGTCAATCGCAGATCGTCCGTAAGGTGGCCGATGATGGTAAAACCGTGGCCCTGACTGTCGATGAAAAAGGACTGGTGCAGGTGGCCGACCCCAGCGTGAGTGACCGCATCAGTAACGCGGCCACCATGAACAACAACTTCAAGGCCAGCATGGGCCGGACGCCCCGTGAGGGCTATCAGCTGCACCACCTGCTGCCCGATAACGTCGTCCGTGCAGATGCACTGACCCAGGAAGCGATGCGGCGGGGTATCTATAGCCTGGACGACGCCGCGAATCTGGTCGAGATGCCGGGGGCGGCCAGGGGGGCAGCCCCGGACATTCATGGGCACTTTGGCAGTCACCCGCAATACGACAAATTGGTAACAAAGAGGCTGGAAGACCTGCGAAGAGCCTTAGAAGATCAATATGGGGCGATAGACAGGATTCCCGATAAAGTGCTCCTCAAAGAGCTTAGGTCACAAGAGTCTGAATTGAAGACGCTCATCCAGAACATGGACGAATCGCTACCAACAAGAATCGATAAGGAAAGCGGAACAAAAGTACTGTCTTCTACAGAAGATGTGAACAGGGGCAATGCTTAATGCCTTACCTCTTAAGACGTAATCTCAGCACTTTGAACCCTGATCTGCAAGGACGGGAGGTAAATTTGGCTGACAAGCAGAGCAAGATAACTGCTACCATCAGATACGCGAACCGAAACAAGGAAGTGACGTCTGACTTACAGGGTTGGGTCAAAAGATCAACAGTTTTTCCCATAGAGGAACCAGTGCAATTCACGGGTTTTTTCCCAACCTTACTGACCACGGATGTTCCTGGATCGTTCGAGGATTATCCGCTGTTCTCGAAGCGGTTTCTTGTGGCTTTAGAGCAAGCACCGCCATTCAAGAAGCGCGTCATCTCAACAAT
>JANXWI010000425.1 GCA_025351205.1 Deinococcus sp. | reverse complement strand
TGCTTGGCCTCTCCGTGCTTGGCCTCTCTGTGCCCGTGCTCCCTGATCCTGCGCGCTCTGTGCCTGGCCCGCCTGCTTCTTCACGGTCTGGACCAGTCCGGTGACGCCTGCCAGCCCCAGGGCCACTGCCGCGCTGGCCGGAGAATCCGGATCGAGTTCGCGGCCCGTCGCCCAGGCGAGCAGGGAGCTTCCGCCGACCCCCAGTGCCTGACGCCAGCTTCTGCCCAGCAGCAGGGCCAGCGCCCCGAACAGCGCCGCCCCGCAGACGGCTGCGCGGTTGGACGAAACACTGAAATCGAGTGGGCGCGGCAATGCTGATACTGGCAGTGCCGACACCGGTAACGCTGACGCTGAGGATACAGATACCGCAGTGGTCTGGGCCATGGTGGAGCACATACTCTCAGGGTATCGCCGGAACCTTGGGAACGCGCCGGGGACATTCTTCATCACCGGCGGCCAGACTTGACCGGCCTTGCACTGAGCTTCTGGGGCGGTCCCAGTCCACCGACGCGCGGCCCAAGAACCTGACATGTGACCCGGCAACCTGCACATGTGAACAGGACCTGGCCGACCTGTCCGGACTGGCGAGCCTGAACAGGGTGAGGCATGTTCAAAGTAGGCGCTCATGCACGCCCCGTAACATGCGTTCATGTTTGAACGCCTCCGCAACGTGCAGCCCCGGCCCCGATCGTCCGAGTTCCAGAAAACGGAGGTCCAGAGAGCCGAGGTCCCGATTTCTGTACGCCTGGCTTCCGGTTTCACGCGCCGCCGCGCCGGACTGCTTTCTGCCGCCCTTCTGCTCTCGCCACTGGCGCTGGCCCAGACGGCCCCGGCAACCCCTGCACCTGTAATTCCAGCTCCCGCAACCCCAGCACCGACAGCCCCAGCGCCTGTAACCCCGCTCCCCACCTCTCCGGCTGCCCCTGGAAAGGGTGGCCCCGACACGCTGAATGTTTCCTCGGCGTTGGCTGTCGAGGTGAGTGGAACTGTCAAGGGGCGGCTGGTGACCTGCCCCAAGAACCTGCAACTCAGCAGCAGCGCCGTGTGTCTGTACACCAAAAACACCCTGCCGGTGCTGAGAAGCCTGCTGCGCGGCAAGTTCACAGGCCGCGTGCTGTCGGACTGGAAAACCGGGGCGGCAGAGAAGACCTCCAGCCTGATCGTCAAGTCGGGCACCCAGAACGCTTACGTGCTGCTGGCCCAGCTGAGCGCCACCGAGACGCTGGTGGTGGTGGACGGCATTCCCCAGACGCCCACCGCCCAATCAGCCGCTTCCCAGGCGGCTTCGCGGCCCGCCATGCCTGCCGGGATCGTGAAGGGTCAGCAGTACGTCCTTGACAGTGACCTCAAGGGGCTGGTCAACGTGGTCGGCGTGGGCGGCGGCGTCTACCGCATGGTCTCGGTGGCGGGCGGCCAGGTGCTGACCGTCACCAGCGGCAAGAAGGCGGCCACGCTGGGCACGGGCGGCGTCGAGCTGCCCCTGGCCCCTGTCAGCGACGGCAGGAACCTGCTGTTCCCGCTCGACGGCCTGCGGGCGCTGGCCTGCACCGTCACGCCTGCCCAGGTCGGCGTGACGGTGGCCTGTGGCAGCGCCAGCGCCAGCATCCGCCCCATCGTGTTCTAGCCAGCTGCCGGAGCCTGTCTGAGCCACGTCCTGAGCTTCCGGGAAGTGGCTTCTGGTTGTTCAGGCCACTCTCCGCGTCTCTGCCTCATGTCGAAGAACGGGGCCTGAACCGCTGATTGCGTCCGTCTATGGCGGGTGCGGCGTCAACCCAACAGGAGGAGCGTCTGGTCAGACATCCTGGGATGCTCGGCCCGCTTCCCCCTCACCCCCTCTCCCACAAGGGTAGAGGGGGGAAACAACCGTTAGATCGGTTGACAGTGGGATGCGTGTGGCGTCGTCAACTGCGTCTGTTCACGACACTGAACAGGCTAAGAACGCCGTGTTCGTCGGCAGTCGTCATGAAGAATCGGCATCTCCCTGCTCCTCAAGCCTGGCCCCTGGGCTGGTCGTCCGGGTCGTCCAGGGCGGCGATCTCGTCGGGCGTGATCTGGTAATGCTCGTTGCACCAGTGGCAGACCACCTCCTGCCCACCCTCCTGCATCATCTCCTGGCGCTCCTGCATGCCGAAATACAGCAGGCTGTTCTTGGCCTTCTGGCGTGAGCAGCGGCACTGGAACCTCGCCGCCTGCGCCTGGGCCACCACCTGCAAGTCGAGGCCGTCGGCGGCCAGCTGCATCACCTCCAGCAGGGTGCGGACGCGCAGGTTGTCGGTGATCGGCCCCATCGCCCTGATGTTGGCCTCCAGCCTGGACAGCGTCTCGTCGCTCACGCCCGGCATGGCCTGGACCAGCAGCCCGCCGCTGCGCGAGACCCTGCCGCCCTCCTCGTACACGCCCAGCAGCACCGCGCTGGGAATCTGCTCGGAGGCCGAGAGGTAGTGCGCCACGTCTTCGGCGATCTCGCCGCTGACCAGCGGCACGCTTCCGGTGTACGGCTCGGCGTTGTCCAGCAGCCGGGTCACGGCAATCTCGCCCACGCTGCCCACCACGCCACTCACGTCCAGCTTGCCGTCGAGTTCGCGAATCGGCAGGTCGGCGGCGGGATCGCGCACATAGCCGCGCACCTGTCCGTCGGCAGCCCCCTCGGCCACGATCCAGCCCAGCGGCCCGTCGCCCTGCACGCGCAGGGTCACGCGGCTGTCGGGCTTCTTGCCCAGCACGACGGCCAGCAGCAGGGCCGCGCTCAGAGAGCGGCCAAGCGCGGCGGTGGCGGTCTTGGACAGCCGGTGCCGCAGCCGCGCCTCCTCGGTGATGCTGGTGCTGTCGGTGGCGACCAGACGCAGGGTGCCGCCAGCCGCCGTGCCGCGCAGAATAAAGCTGTCTGGGGAATCCGGCGTCCAGTTCCGTTGAGACGTGGGGGCGGGTAGAGTCATTAGGAAATCTTACATGAGGGCACTCAAGTCCAAAAGAGACGTGGGCTGCGTTCCGGGTCTCCATCACCAGCGGAAGCGCACCGGCTGGCCTTCATTTTTTCTTGAATGTCCCGGTGACCTGCGCTCACCAGGCGCGGCTAGCATACCGTCCTGCCTTCTCGCGGCCCCGCCCCGCACTGACCTCAGGTTCTCCATGATTTCAGTTTCTTTATGATTCCCGATCCCACCACTCCGGAGTGCAATATGACCCCTTTTTCTAAGCCTGCATCAACCCCGTTCCAGTCGGTTCAATCCATGTTGCCCCGAGTCCTGTCGCTCACCACGCTCGCCCTGGTGCTGGGGGCCTGTGGGAACGGCGGAAGCGGCAACAAAGCGGCGCTGGTGTACCAGGAATCGGCGGACATTCCCACCCTCGACCCGGGCGTCACCTACGACACGGCGTCGGGTCAGGTGGTCGAGAACCTGTACGAGACGCTGCTGGACTACAAGGGCAGCAGCCTGAGCGAGCTGACGCCCAAGCTGGCGACGGGCTGGGACCTGAGCCAGGGCGGCAAAACTCTGACCTTTAAACTGCGCCAGGGCGTCAGGTTTCACAGCGGCAACCCCATGACCTGCGCCGACGCCGAGTACAGCCTGCGCCGCAACCTGGTGACCAACAGCAGCGCGTCCGGCAACTGGTTTATTTCTCAGGCGCTGCTGGGCACCCAGAGCAATGCCAAAGACGACCCGGCGGGCGTGACCTGGGCTAGGATCTCGGCGGCGGTGCGCTGCGACGACCAGGGCCAGCTGGTGCTCACCATGCCGCAGGCTGACCCGGCCATCCTGCCCAAGCTGGCCTATATCGGCCAGGCGATTGTGGACAGCAAGCACGCCGCGAAGATCGGCGAGTGGAACGGCAGCGAGGCCACCTGGAAAACCTGGATCGGCAGGGACCTGACCGGCGGGGCGCTCGACAAGGACCCCAGCGGCACCGGCGCGTACCGGCTGGTCAAGCGTGACGCCAGCAGCCTGGCGGCCACCGCCTTCAGCGGCTACTGGGGCGCCAAGCCGACCATCCAGAATGTGCTGATCCAGAAAGTTCCCGAAGACGCCGCCCGCCAGCAGGCGCTCCTGAAGGGCGACGCCGACGTGGTCGAGACGGCGGGCCGCGCGGTGATCGAGCAGCAGCTCAAGGGCAAGCCCGGCGTGGCGATCATCGACGACCTGCCGAATACGGCTTCAAGCGCGGTGTTCATGAATCAGAAGATCAGCAACGCCGCGCTGCTGGGCAGTGGCAAGCTGGACGGCAAGGGCATTCCGGCCAACTTCTTCGCCGACCAGAACGTGAGAAAGGGCTTCAGTTACGCCTTCGACGTGGCCGGGTACATCCGCGACGTGCAGCTGGGCAGGGGAAAGCCGCGCACCATGCTGCTGCCCGACAGTTTTCCCGGCTATGACGCCTCTGTGCCCACCTACAGCTTCGACGCGGCCAGGGCCACGGCGGCCTTCAAGCAGGCGTTCGGGGGCCAGCTGTGGCAGCAGGGCTTCGTGCTCAACGCCGATTACCGGGCGGGCAGTGTGAACGCGCAGACCGCCATGGAGATCCTGAAAAAGAACGTCGAGGCGCTGAACCCGAAGTTCAAGGTCAATCTGACGGCCAAGCAGTGGTCCACCATGATCCGCGACTCGCAGAGCGGCAGAGAGGCCATGATCCTCAACGCCTGGGCACCCGACTACGCCGACCCCGACAACTTTTTGTACACCTTCTACAGCTCCAGAGGCTACTACCAGACCGCCTCCAACTTCAGAAATCCCCAGATCGACGGCTGGCTGGAACAGGGGCGCAAGGTCACCGACCAGGGCGTGCGCGCAAAATTGTACGCCCAGGTCGGGCGGGCAGCCTATGACGGCGCGTACTACATCAATCTGCCTGCCGCTGCCGGAATCTTCGCCTTCCGCGACACCCTTCAGGGCGTGTCGGCCACGAGCTACAACCCGATGCGGTCTTTTCCCCTGGGCGTGTACTGGAAAGACATCAGCAGAAAGTGAAGTGGGTGGAGGGCACACACACCGACGCAACCCGTATCACCCTTTGATCTGAAGAGACGTGAAGACAGCAGCGCCATAAATGGGCCGGGGTGAGGGGATGATCTGGCAGAAAAGAATCTGCTGATCACAATGGTGCGGACAGTGCTCACAACGAGAGAGCCAATACCGATAAACAGGCGCTTTTGGCCCCTCCTCAAGGGGTGAGTAGATTTCGCGTCCCAGACAACGTTTCCCTGATCCCCCTACACTGCCCCTCGCAACTGTCCGCACCATTGTGATCAGGGCTGTACAGGATCAAAAGAAACAAGAACCGGCCCGGACAGATGAATGTCCGGGCCGGTTCACGTACTCAGGGAGTTTATGCTCAGCGCTTACTTGGCAGCAGGGGGCATCAGGATGGTGTCGATGACGTTGATGTACCCGTTGGTGGCCTGTACGTCGCCGTACAGCACGGTGCTGTCACCGATCTTGGAGACGCCCGCCGCCGTGATCAGCGGGAGGGCGAGCGGGTCGCTGTTGACGCTCGTCAGCTTGCCCGAGGCGTCGGCCAGCTTGAAAGCACCCTTGGCGACGTGGTAGGTCAGCACGCGGGTCAGCTCCTCGCGGTTGGAGGAGAGCTGGCTCAGGGTGGCCGCCGGCACCTTGGCGAAGGCGCTGTTGGTCGGCAGGAACACGGTATAGGGTCCGGTGCTGGCCAGCGTGGCGTTCAGGGTGCCTCCGGCCTGCGCGATCAGCGTCTTGAGGGTGCTGAAACGGGCGTCGGCGTTGATCACGTCGGCGATGGTCATGTTGGTGGCCACGATGCCGCCAGCCATGTCGGTGGCCGGGGCTGGCGTGGCCGCAGGCGCGGTAGCAGTCGGGGTAGCTGCGGGGGTGGCCGCAGGCGCAGCAACGGGCGCTGGCGTCGGGGAGGTGTCTACTGCCACCGCCGTGGGGGCCGGGATGGTCACGTCGGCGGGCACCAGCACGGTGTCGATGGCGTGGATGATGCCGTTGTCGGCAGCGATGTCTGTCGCCAGGACCTTGGCCGTGGCGATGGTCACGTCGCTTCCGGCCACCGTCACACTCAGGCTGGAGCCTTCGGCGCTCTTCAGCTCGGTGCTGGTCACGACCTGTGAGGCCGGAACCTTGCCCGCGACCACGTGGTACAGCAGAATCTTCTTGAGCAGTTCGGGGTCCGAGGCCAGCACCGCCAGGGTGTTGTCATCCAGCTTGGCAAACGCGTCGTTGGTGGGCGCGAAAATGGTGTACTCGCCGCTCGTCAGGGTCTCGTCGAGGCCGGTGTCGCTCAGGAAATTGGCCAGCGTGCTGAAACGCTCGTCGGTGGCGATCACGTCGTAAATGCTGCTGCCCGTGGCCGTGGCCGCCGCCGTGTCGGTGGTGGTGGCCGCAGGCGCGGCGGTGTCTGCGGGGGCTGCCGGGGCCGCTGTACCCGTGGCCGCCGGAACTGGGCTGGTGCGCGGCTGCGGGGTGACCGGAATGTTGCTGACGTTGAACTCAGCGGTGGCCGGAGCAGTTGCCGCCGGAGCTTGCGCCGCAGGGGCAGGGGCGGGCGCTGGAGCCGGAGCAGGGGCAGCCGCCACCGGGGCGGGCGCGGGCGCAGCGGCCATCGGGGGCAGCAGCACGCTGTCGATCACGTGGACCAGACCGTTGCGGGCGCAGACGTCGGCCTTGATGACCGTGGCGGCGTTGATCATGACCTTGCCGCCCGAAACCTTGATGCTCACGCTGGCCCCGTTGGCGGTCTTGGCCGACTTCAGGCTCATCACCTGCTTGGCGCTCACCTTGCCGGGCACCACGTGGTACAGCAGCACGGCTTTCAGCATGGCCGGGTCGTTGAGCAGGTTGCTGAGCGTGTCGGAGGGCACCTTGGCGAACGCCGCGTTGGTGGGCGCGAACACGGTGTAGCTGCCGCTCGATAGGGTGTCGGCCAGGCCAGCGGCCTGCACGGCGGTCAGCAGGGTGCTGAACTGCGGGTCACCCGCCACGATCTGCGTGATGGTCGGGCAGGCGGCAGTCCCAGCGGGCGGCTTGACGGCGGGCTTACCTGCGCCGCCAGCGAGGGCGGTGCTGCCCAGGATCAGGCCGAGCGACAGGAGGATGGTCGATTTCTTCATGATGTTCACCTCTGTTGAAAGTTGATTCCGTCTCAATAGACACCAGACCACGCCAAATGGCAACAGCAGAAGCGCTCTCTGAGCAGATTTAAAGGCGGCCTCATGCGGACCTGAGTAAGCTCTCAGAAAGAGGCCGGAGGCCTTCTGGACGGGTCTGTACCGCTGCCCGGCCACCTGACCGCCCGGTCTGGCACAGGAACCGCCCCGGTCAGATGGAGGCGACATGAAAGAAGCCACAAACCGGCAGAAGACTTGAAGCTGGGCCAGAGAAACCTGAATCCCTACACCGGTTTTCAGGTCACCGCCTCGGCCATTTTTCCGGCTGCCAGCCCTTTCTGCCCATGTTCAGGCCAGTCCCTGTCTGTGGATCGACTTCTTTCGGGGCAGCCACTCACGGGAGGAGAGGTGCGGCAGGTCGGCCCTGCTGACCTCCTCAAGTGACTCAATGGGCTACCTGCCAAAATATTCCGGCAGGTCGGCCTCGCTGATCAGGATGTCGCGCGGCTTGCTGCCCTGGTGCTTGGACACGATGCCCATGGCTTCCAGCAGGTCCATCAGCTTGCCCGCGCGGGCGTGGCCCACCGACAGTCTCCGCTGGAGCCGAGACACGCTGCCCTGGCCCTCCTCGATGCAGATCAGCGCGGCCTGCCGCAGATGCGGGTCGGAGAAGTCCATGTTCGACTTGTCGGCCACCCCGCCGCCGCCCGCCTCCACCCCGCCGTCGAAATCGGAGCCGTACGCCTCCACGAACTCGTCGTCGAAGACCTGGCGGCGCAGGTAGTCGGAAATCCGTACCGACTCGGCCTCCGAGATGTACGGCCCCTGGAGCCGCAGCGGCTTGGGCAGCCCCGGCTGGTAGAACAGCATGTCGCCCATGCCGGTCAATCTTTCGGCCCCCATGCTGTCCAGAATGGTGCGGGAATCGTGGCTGCTGCTGACCGCAAAGGCGATGCGGGCGGGCACGTTGACCTTGATCAGCGAGGTCAGGATGTCCACGCTGGGCCGTTGGGTGGCGAGCACCAGGTGCATGCCGGTGGCGCGCGCCATCTGGGCCAGCCGCATGATCGCCGACTCGACCTCCTTGGGCGAGGTGATCATCAGGTCGGCCAGCTCGTCGATGATGATCACCAGATGCGGCAGCTCGGTCTCGCCGCTCAGGCGCATCTTGGCGTTGAACTGTTCCAGGTTCTTGGCCCCGATCTGGCTCATCATCTTGTAGCGCCGCTCCATGTGGGCCACCGCGCCCAGCAGCACCCCGGCGGCGTCCACGGGGTTGGTGACCACGGCGCGTACCAGATGTGGAATGCCGTCGTAGGGGGTCAGTTCGACC
>JANXWI010000408.1 GCA_025351205.1 Deinococcus sp. | reverse complement strand
GATTCGGTTCACGTTGAGCGGTGAGCCTTCAACCTGAATCACCGCGAATAGGGGTTGACGCACCGACCAAGGTGTGATCAGCAGCTCAAGTCTCGGAATTTGAGATTGTGGGCCAGAACGAGCAGCGCCACTTTGAGGCGGAGACTCAGCATGGTTTTGACCTGACCCCACCTCAATCCCGAACCAGCCAGCGCCGAAAACGTCGACTCGATGATCTTCCGCGCAGCGGCATATTCTTCCTTCCAGCGTGGATCGAGCTGCTTGGCGTTGTTCTTCGGAGGGGTCAGGTAGGTCCCAGACTGATACCCTTTGTCCCCAATCTGTTTTGGCCCGCCGTATGCGGGCCAATCTCTGTTCATGATGCAGCCGACCGTGAAATCGTGCAGGTTGGCCGGATGGATCTCGTACTTGGCGATCTTGCCATTCAACGTCGTCCAGGCGTGGAGCTTGAAACCGTAGACTGGACCGGAGGTTCCGAACCCGTGCATTGCCCCCGGAAACTTGCAGCGTGGGGCGCGTTTGAAGGTACTCACCGGGAGCGGTTCAGAGTCGATCACCACGAAGTCCAGCTTCTGGACTTCGACACTCAGCCCTTCGATCACTGGCGTCAAACGCGTTAACCGAAGGCGGGCCTGGGTTTCCGAAGGAAACCAGGCAAAGTGATTCAGCTTCAGAAACCGCCACCAATGGCGGAAGTACACCGCCTTGTGGATGCGTTGTAGCAAGGCCACCGCAACCAATTGGGCATCCGAGATTTTCTCGTGGGCATGCAGGAGTTTCACAGGCATCTGGGGATCCAACCAGAGAGTCAGCTGCTGGAAGGCGTCGTGAATCGGCAGTAGACTGAAATTGGGACGGCACATAAGCACCGTCCCTTTTGCGTCTCTGGCGCAGTTTTGTCAACCCCTATTCGCGGTTACTAGACATCGGCATTGTGCAAGATAACATTCAGACCAGATGGCGTGGATTCTCAATGGCGTGTAGACATCAATAGGTAACTGTTTGCGCCACTTCTACCCCATCGTCAAGATATCTGGGAGTCACCTTTTCGGGATCTTCGCCTGGGCAGGCGAGAATCCAGTCGTGGTCACCAGAGCCAAGCTCCATCAGTACACGCACAGAAAATGAATTGGCTATCTTGACTGCCAATTCCTCACCAGAAACTCCAAGGTCTGTGTCTTCAGGCCAGGTCATCAGAAACCCCTGCCGGTAGCCCTGTTCGTGGGTGTCCGTCTGAATGAATCCGACAGAGTTTTCAACATTGAACAAAAGTGATTCGAAGGCTAACCTGGATGTGTTGTTTATCAAAGAGATGACTAGATTTTCTTCCACGGCTGAATCTAAGAAAAATTGTAGAGAAGTACTAGTATTCATTTTCCATTCCTCATTAATTGAATGAGATCCAGGGTTCTCTGGCTTTGCTCAGGAGTCAAAAGCCCTTTACTTTTCAGGACTTCCAAGGTGCGGAGAGCGTTTTCCATTTCTCCTTTCTGCACCTGAACCAGAATCTTGTATTCGGGAGAGGTGACGTCTATCGTCTGCGGTCCTCGTATAGGGTGAACACTTCCTTCGTGTATGCCCCAGGTCCGACCAGAGGACGTGATGAATTCGTCTCCATTTCGAACAGCCGCCCCCGATTTGATCTCTGCAAGTTCGGCTGCGGCTTGTGCACGAGTCCCCAGGAAGAGTGTGTTTCCTGTCGCCTTGGGGATGCTCAGACTGCCCAAAATGTGCCTGTTGGATATTTTTAGGGCCATCAGTCTGCGTAATGCTGGCAACGAATACAAGTCCAGCAGCGCCATGAGCCTTTCGGGTTTATCTACGTTCCGCAAAAATCCCTGCAACTCTGTAGGGTCCGGGACTCGCTTCAGTAGCGCGCCAAGGATCTGAGCGGTACTTTTCTTAACTCCCTGGCTTTTCAGGATGTTCATCAACGCGTCATAGGTGGCTTTGCTTCCGATCTGCGCGATCAGCTGCTCTTTGGTGACCAGACTCGCCACCTGCCCGGTCTTGATCACGCTCGCCCGCACTCCGGCCACGCTGGCAACGGCCACCACAAGATTCCCGACCATGCTCAGGAAGGCCTTCGAGGCCGCTTTCAGCTTGCCCGCGTCGCCTTTGGCGTCCCATGCCTGCATCAGCCACCGGGTTCCAGCAATCGTCGCCTGTGCCACTCCAATCGCCAAGCCTGCGCCAGCAATGGCAGTGATCAGTCCTTGCAGGCCCACCGCCAGGAACTTGGTGATGGTGGTCGGCTCGGGGGCCGCCGCCAGTGCCCCCACCAGCAGTTCCGCGCCCACCAGTGCGGCGGTGGTGCCCAGAATCAGCGCCCAGTGCTCCTTGACCTGTGCCCACAGTTCTCCCAGCACCTCGGTGATGTACTGCGGCGATTCCAGCACCGAACGCAGGATGTTGGCGCCCGGACCGTTGCCGATGGTCTTCTTGGCCCTGGCCCACATTCCGCCGGTGAGGCTGCCCGACCCGACCTGCCCCACCAGCGATTGCGCCAGGGCCGGCCCCGGCACCCACAGCGCCTGTCCCGCCTTGAGGGTCTGACCGCTCTGGAAGGCCCCGGTGCCGCGCCGCTGGTCGAGGTCCTGAAGCACGTTCACGTAAAAACGCAGGTCCTGTCCCGGTTTGACCAGCGCCTTGTAGTACCGCTCGGCGATGCCGATGGCGGTGGTGCCCGCCTCGACCTTGACCAGACTGGCCCCGGCGTCTGGCAGATCGGTGGTCAGGCGCAGACTCTGGACGTAGCCCTGCTGGCCCTGCGCTGTCACCACCCGGCTCCAGCCATCGGGGGTCTTCGACAGCTCGCTGAGCTTGGTGCCCAGCGGCAGCAGCGCAGAGGTCGGCCCGCTGCCGTGCGGCGACGCATGCAGATTGGCCCCGTCGAGGTGCCTGATCACCGCCAGCTTTCCGCCTGTGGGCAACACCTTGGGTGACGTTACGGGAGTCGGCTCAGCCCGGCGCTGCACCGCCCAGCCCGCCGCGTGCTGACTTGCAGGGGACCGTCCCGATTGACGTTTGCCTTGGCTCAGGCGGGCTGTCGGCCCCACAAAGTGCCCCGCCGCGAAACTGGCCCCGAAGCTGCGGGCGTCGTGCTCCTGCCCGGCATCCCCGTCGATGCCCGGTTTGGCTGTGCCCTGCGCCTGTTGCTTGGTGTGCTTGACCTCGTGCGCGATCAGCTCCACGCCAGTTCTGGTGTTGGGGTTGAAGGTGCCCGCCCTGAAGAAGATGTCCTGCCCGGTGGTGAACGCCACCGCGTTCACCTTCTTTGAAAGATGATCCGCTTCGGCGTCGTCGTGCAGCCGCACCCGGCTCAGGTCGTGATTCAGTTCCAGTTCCAATGCCTTTTTCAACGGAGTTGGCAGCGGATTCCCACTGCCGCGCCTGGCCTGAATCTGCTCCATGACTGGCTGTTCGCCCTGACAGTCGAGGTGTTCAAGCTGCCGTTGCAAGCTGTGCAACTGAATGATCGCCCGGTCCTGGGTTTCCTGTGCCTGCTGGCGCTGGATGGTCTCGTCAATGGCGCGTTGCAGGGCTGAGCGCTGCGAGACAGGCACCTGCATCAGGGCGGTGGTGACCATGGCCCGTCCGGTGCCGGTGCCCAGCCGCTGAAAGGGGGCCAAAGCCTCGCCGTATTCAGCATAGCGCTGCGTGGCTGGGCCGGTGTCTGCTCGGAAGCCCTGACCCAGCTGCGTCCCGACGGTCCGTAGCATCCCCAGGTGCTGCGACTGTTCGTGCTCACGCAGGCTGATGGTCTGCCCCGCCTTGCTGGGATCGGCCACACGCTGCACCTCCCACAGTCCGCCCTGGCTCCACTGGGCGGGCGTGCTGGGCCGCTGGGTTAAGGGTGCAACCGGGGTCTGGAGGTCAGCCTGCCGCTGCACCGAAGCCTCGTACTGACCGGCTTGCAGCCCAGAGGCACCCAGACTGGCCTGATGCCCCTCAATCTGCCGTTGCAGACTCTCACGCTGCAAACCGGAGCCTGCCGTGTTCAGAAGTTCTCGCTGAAGCTGGATGCCTTTAAACACCGGGGCCAGTACCTGCCGCTGGGCGGTTAAGGGCGAGACAGTGAAGTCGGTGAGCTGCTTCTCGGTGCGCTGGAGGTGCAGCTGCCTGGGGCTGACGTGGGGGTTCGGTAGGAGCGGCGCTCGCCGGTAGCTCAGGTCGGGACCCACACTCCGCTGGACAGACAGACCTTTGCGGTTGACCCTGAGCAGTGAGTCGTCGGCCCGCCTGGACTTGGGTTTGTACTCCACGCTGGGCCACCTCCCGTTTGGAAACAGGGTAGCAAGGAATGATAGGGTTGTGTTGCCTTAACTGGCGGCACGGCACGCTGAGGGCAGGGGTGTCGTGAGGTTCAGGACACCCCTGCCGCGACGATTGACCACGTCTGGAACGCTTTGTTCTGGTTGTCTTTTCGGATGGCGGCGGTGACGCTGGTGCGGGAATGGTGGTGAAGGTTGGTGATGCGGGCGTGGAGACTTAGGAATTCCTGTGCACGTTTTCGCCGCTTGAACCCTTGCTGACTTCGCTCCTGTCGCCGTGTGGAGCGGTGTTCTTGCTCGATGATGTTATTGCACCGGGCCGTGGAGATCACCTGCTGATGGTCGACGCCCTTCAAGCTCGGGATTTCTCGAATCGCGGCTCCATAACTCCTGAGCTGGTCAGTATGGATGACTTCTGGG
>JANXWI010000302.1 GCA_025351205.1 Deinococcus sp. | reverse complement strand
GTCCACTTTTCCACGCCGGTCAGCAGCACGTTGGCCAGAATGAACTCGGCGTAAGTGCCGATGAACTGATTCAGGAAGATGAACACCAGCATGCTCCCTGACAGAGGCAGCACCACCCGGGTAAAGGCCGTCCAGCGGGTCGCGCCGTCCACCATCGCGGCTTCCTCCAGACTTTCGGGCAGGCTCTCGACATACCCTTTGTAAATCCAGGTGTTGAAGGCAATCGCGCCGCCCGAGTACGCCAGAATCAGGCCGGTGAAGCTGTTGATCATGCCCAGGCTGAACAGCAGCGTGTAGATGGCGACCAGCGCCAGAAATACCGGAAACATCTGCACGAAGATGAAGAACAGCAGCGTCTGGAAGCGGCCCGGAAATCTGAGCCGCGCCATGGCGTACCCGGCGGTGGTCGAGAGCAGGATGGCGAGCAGCCCGGTGATGCCCGACACCAGCAGCGTGTTGCGCACCGACAGCAGAAACTTGCTCTCGTTGCCCTGGCCCTGAAACTGGGTGGGCGTCATGAAAATCGCCAGCAGTGCCAGCGAGGCGAGCAGCGCACGGGTGGCGATGGTGCGGGGCCGCTCCAGCCCCAGGGCGCTGCCGCGCGCACGCTCGATCAGGGTCAGCACCAGCAGGCCGCCCAGCGAGGCTCCGACCACCACGGCCAGCAGCGTCTGCCACAGCGGAATGGTCACGCCGTCGAACAGCTTGCCGAAGTTCTCCAGCGTCAGGCCGCTGAGCTTGGGCAAGAGTCCTGAGCGGTACAGGATGTTGGGATTGGAAAAATCGGGAAAGGCGAACAGGCTGTTCTTGGGA
Organism: Deinococcus sp.; assembly: GCA_025351205.1. Classification (GTDB taxonomy): domain Bacteria; phylum Deinococcota; class Deinococci; order Deinococcales; family Deinococcaceae; genus Deinococcus. The sequence continues at coordinate 2,281 of JANXWI010000302.1, read as the reverse complement.
TCGAAGGCCGCCAGCAGCACGTACAGCAGCGGATACACGGCGATCAAGACCACCAGGATCAGGAACAGGTGGGTCAGCTGGTCGCCCAGCACCGCCCAGTAGCTGACCGTGCGGCCCGTGCTGCGTGCGCCCAGCTGCTGCCCGGCCAGGCTGGTCAGGGCCAGCACCCCGGTGGCGGCCAGCAGAAACAGCAGGAAGGTCTTCCAGCCGCCCTTGACGGTGTAGATGGTGAAACTCGGGGCGCGGCCCTGCATGGTCTGCCACAGCGTGACGCCCAGGTAGCCCAGGCCCAGCAGCACGGCGGCCAGCACCAGCCAGGGCATGGCTTTTCGCAGCGCAGACGGCTCACGGTGGACGTACACCTGCACCGGGTCGGGGGCGCTGGATGCCGGCGTGGACGGGCGTGCGGGCTGCGCGGTCATCGGCGGGCCTCCTCGAAGACGCCAGCCGCCCTGAAGTTCACGAGCGAGATGACGAGCGTCAGGAAGAACACGATCATGGCGATGGTGCTGGCGAGCGCGTAGTTCTGCCCGCCGCTCGACGCAAACGCCGTGTTGAAGCCCCACGACAGCAGAATATCGGTGGCCCCGGCGGTGCTGGTGCGCCCCGGCACCGACGGCCCGCCCTGGGTGAGCAGGTAGATCACGCCGAAGTTGTTGAAGTTGAACGCGAAGCCCGACAGCAGGATGGGCGTGAAGCTGTTGCGCAGCAGCGGCAGGGTGATGTTCACGATCTGCTGCCAGCGGCTGGCCCCGTCGATGCTGGCGGCCTCGTATAGGTCGTCACTGATGGTGCTCAGCGCCGAGATGGTGGCGGTCATCATGTACGGAAAGCCCAGCCACAGATTCACCACCAGAATGGTCACCTTGGCCCACAGCGGATCGGTCAGCCAGGGCACCGCCGACACGCCCAGCAGGCCCAGCGTCTTGTTGACCACCCCGAACTGCTGGTTGTACAAGGCCACCCACATCTGGATGGTGATGACGCTGGGAATGGCCCAGGGCAGGAACAGCAGCGTGCGGTAGATGTTGCGGCCCTTCAGGCGCTTGTTGTACAGCAGCACGCCCAGGATCAGACCTGCCAGCGCGTTGAGAATCACCGTCGAGAAGGCGAAGATCACTGTCCACAGAAACACCGGAACCAGTTCGGTGCTGGAGCGCGCGAAGATGTCGCGGAAGTTGGCGAGGCCCACCCGCCTCACGGCGTTCAGGCGCGTGCCGTCAGTGACCTTGAAGGTGTCGGCAATCGGAGTCACGAGCCGCAGGCTTCTGCCGTCCACGTTTGTAATGCGGGCCTGGACGGGCACAGCGGCGTCGGCGTCGTACAGCACCACTGTCTCGTTCAGGCAACTCGGGACGGCGCAGCCCAGGAAGGTTTTCAGGTCGGCGGCCCCGCCCGGAACTTCGGAAAAGGTCACGGTGTTGCGGTCTGCCGAGACGGTCACGGGCGTCTTGAGGCTGGTGTCGCCGTAGCCGCTGTTCACGCCGCTGTAGTTGGTAAACGCGTAGCTGATGGTCAGGATGATCGGCAGGATGGTGAACGCGATCAGAAACACCAGGGCCGGGACCAGGTAGTACCAGCTCTGCATCCAGGGAAACAGGCGCAGCGCCGTGAGCAGCAGCACGATCATGACGGGCACAGTGAGGACCAGGATCAGGTACGGTGGCGCCGTCGGAAAGGCGCGGGCGATCAGGCCGCTGAGCAGCCAGCCGATGATGGCCGCGCCGCCCAGGGCCACGGTCAGGATGCCGACGGCGGCCAGCACCCCCAGCGGTCCCTGGGGCGGGACCAGCCGCTGCGCCCTGCTGGGCCTGGGAACAGCAGCGGTCATGGGCGTTCCGGTCATCGGCCTACCCACCGGATGACCAGGGGACGGCGGATTTTTGTGGTCGTCGGTTTCATGCTACCCCCGTGGGTCTGACGCTCAGGATGGGACGAACGGTGAGCCGTCGGCTGATCAGTTCCGAAGTTGATTCTGACCATTCTGAAGGCTCCATGAGCTGATTTCAATGCTGCGCCTCAGGTCGGTTCTCCTTGATGAAGTTAGACTCAAGATAAAATGAAAACCGTCATCGTTTAAAATCATCAAAAGATAAAGCGGAGAGAATGGCCCATTGGCAGCCATCTCCCCGCTTTATACTTAGATTGACGTAATAAATTTACAATCCTGATGATTTTTTGAGCTTCCAGCCCTTACTTGATGTTGCCGTTGATCTCCTTCACGGCACTGTCCAGAATGGTGCCGTAACTGGGGTTGGCCTTCTGCACGCTCTGGGCCACG
>JANXWI010000296.1 GCA_025351205.1 Deinococcus sp. | reverse complement strand
AGAGCGGTTGCGTCACGAAGTGACCGCCTGGGTCGCGCAACGAGAGGCAGCCAGCGTCAAGCTGGTCTGGCAATTCTCCGTTGATCGTGCTCGCACGACGATGCACAGCGCCTATGATGGTATAAGAATTAATTGAACGCTCTAATCATACGGACTCCGATTGAATCCCGTATGAAATACGGGTTCAATCCGACCAACGGGAGAAGGACAAAGTACGGGTTCTGCGGTATGGACGCGCAGGCGGCGCTTTCCCGACTGTGCGGGAATTGAGCGGAACCCGTATCAGGCCGATTTATACATCGCGGTCTGGATAGGTCTACACCGGAGGTCAGGGGCTTGACAGTGCAAGCTCAGGACATGGTGTAAGCTGAATTTCATGAACGTGATCGGTAAAGTCACCGTCCTGCCCAGGCTTCCCGCTGCCATCAGCCGCCTGGAAGAACTCGCCTACAACCTCTACTGGTCATGGACCCCACGCGCCCAGGAGCTGTATTCGGTGCTGAATCCGGAAGTCTGGAACCGCTTCCAGCACAATCCGGTGCGGACGCTGCTGGAGGTCGGGGCCGAGCGGCTGGCCGAGGTGGCCGCCGACGCCGCCTACCTGGCCCGGTACGCGGCGGTGCTGACCGACTTCGACGCCTACATGAACAGACAGGACACCTGGGCCAGCAGGCATGCCGCAGGACTGGCGGGGGCAGGCAAGGGGATCGCCTATTTCAGCATGGAGTACGGCTACCACGAGTCTCTGCCCATCTATTCCGGCGGGCTGGGCGTGCTGGCGGGCGACCACTGCAAGAGTGCGTCCGACCTGGGGCTGCCCTTCACGGCGGTGGGCATGCTGTTCCGGCAGGGCTATTTCACTCAGCTGTTCAACAAGGACGGCTGGCAGGGGGAGAGGTACGACGAACTCGACCTGACCACCCTGCCGGTTCGCCCGGCGAAGTTGCCTAATCCCGACGGAACAGACGGCGACGAGGCCCGCGTGAGCGTGCGGATCATGGGACGCGAGATCGTGCTGCGCCTCTGGACATTGCAGGTCGGGCGCATCCGGGTGCTGCTGCTCGACAGCAACGTGGCCGAGAACTCGGAAGAGGACCGCAAGCTGACCGCGCGGCTGTACGGCGGCAACCAGGAGCTGCGGATTCAGCAGTACCTGCTGCTGGGCATCGGCGGGGTGCGGGCGCTGCGGGCCATGAAGGTGAGTGCGGGCGTGTACCACATGAACGAGGGCCACGCCGCGTTCATGGCGCTGGAACGGGTGCGCGAACTGGTGGCCTCGGGTCAGGACTTCCGGGCAGCAACCGAGGCCGTGGCGAGCGCCACGCTGTTCACCACGCACACACCTGTGCCGGCAGGCAACGACGCCTACGCCTACGACCTCACAGACCGCTACCTGGGCGACTGGCCCGCCCAGCTGAACACCAGCCGCGCCGAGCTGTACGAACTGGCCCGCCAGGACCAGAACTGGGACAATCAGGTGGTGCCCAGCTTCTCGATGAGCGTCTTCGCGCTGCGCATGAGCCGCGCGGCCAACGGCGTGTCCAGGCTGCACGGCGAGGTGTCGCGCGGCATCTGGAACTTCCTGTATCAGGGCGCGGAACCCGAAGAGGTGCCGATTGGACACGTCACCAACGGTGCACATAACCTGACCTTCCTGGCCCAGCCGTACCGCGACCTGTTCACGGGCGTGCTGCCCCACGACTGGACCGAGCGCCTGGAAGACAGGGCCATGTGGGAGGCGGTGCGCGGCATTTCCGACCATGACCTTGCCGCCGCCAAGCGCGCACAGAAGGTCGAGATGGTGGAGTTCGTGCGCGCCAGCGTCCGGGCGCAGCAGGAGCGCAACGGCGCGGGCGCCGCCGACGTGGCCGCCACCGACACGCTGCTCAGCCCCGACGCCCTGACCATCGGCTTTGCCCGGCGATTTGCCACCTACAAGCGCGCCACGCTGCTGTTCCGCGACAGGGCGCGCCTGAGCCGCATTCTGAACAATCCGGACCGCCCCGTGCAGTTCGTGTTCGCGGGCAAGGCGCACCCCGCCGACAACCCTGGCAAGGCCTTCATTCAGGAGATCTACCGCGTCTCGCAGGAAAGCGAGTTCCGGGGCAAGATCGTGATTCTGGAAAACTACGACATGAACGTGGCCCGCCACCTGGTGCAGGGCGTGGACGTCTGGATGAACAACCCGCGCCGCCCGCTGGAGGCCAGCGGAACGAGTGGTATGAAGGCCAGCTTCAACGGTGCCCCCAACTTCAGCGTGCTGGACGGCTGGTGGGTGGAAGGCTACGACGGCCACAACGGCTGGCCCATCGGCGATGAGCGCGAGTACGCCGACCTGAACGTGCAGGATGACGCCGACGCCTTCAGCCTGTACCGCACCCTGGAAGACAGCATCGCGCCGCTGTACTACGCCCAGGACTCCGAGGGTCAGAACCACGGCTGGCTGGAGACCGTGCGGCAGGCCATCGTGACCGTCAGCCCGGAGTTCAGCATGCAGCGGCAGGTGATCGATTACGTGCAGAAGTACTATCTGCCCCTGAGCGCACGCGGGCAGCGGGTGCAGGAGAACGGCGATGCGCTGGCCAGACAGTTGGGCGACTGGAAAGCCTGGATTCGCCAGCAGTGGCCCTTTGTCAGCCTCCAGGCCAACGCCCAGCTGCCCGCCAGCGTCAACCCCGGCGAGCACGTAACGGTCTCGGCGCAGGTCAACGCGGCGGGCATCGCAGACGGTGACCTGCACGTCGAGGCGGTGCTGAAGCGCGGTGAGCACATGATCCGGGTGCCGCTGGAAAGCAAGGGGCAGGGACAGTACGAGGCGAGCGTGCCGCTGGAAGGCAGCGGCCTGTATTCGTTCGGCGTCCGCATGATGCCCGTCCATGCCGCGCTGAGCAGCGAGTTCGAGCTGGGCCTGCTGAAGTGGGCCTGAGCATCCCAGCCGGCTGAACTGGGCCTGAGCATCCCAGCCAGCTGAACTGGGCCTGAGCATCCCAGCCCACTGAACTGGGCCTGCGTACAGCGTCCACTGATCGAAGCGTGGGGAAATGTCATCCGGTGATCTCAGGATGCCCGGCCCGATTCCCCTCGCCCCGACCCTCTCCCGCAAGGGGCGAGGGGGAAAGGCGACTGGTACACCGTCAACCGATCAGGGGGGGCAATTCCTGTTAGGTCATTGGATGCTCAGCCCGTTCACCCCCTCCCCCGCCCTCCCCCCTCCAGGGTGAGGGAGCGAAGTGGCCTAAATTCACCCCGTCCTGATCGGTTGACGATGCACTAGATTCATCCGCACCCTATCGGCGGGCGCTGTGCTGAGCATTCCAGACCAATAAGATCAGACTGGTAATGTACAGGGCCGGGGCAGAACTGCTTGCGGCCCTTTTGCTGTCAGTCCGGCCTGTGATCATCCCGCTTCGTCTCGAAGGTCCATCCTGGTCCGGCTCCACCTTGCCCCCGCCATCCAGCCCTTACAATCTCGTGTGACCTCCCGCCCGCGTTCCGGTTCCAGCTTCACCTTGCCGTCTGTGCCCTCGCTGCTGCTGGCCGCCGTCAGCATCCAGGGCGGCGCGGCACTTGCCAAGTCGCTGTTTCCACTGCTCGGCCCGCCCGCCGTGACCAGCCTGCGGGTGGGATTCGCCGCCCTGATCCTGTGGCTGATCTGGCGGCCCGACGTGCGCCAGGTGGACCGGGCCGGATGGCGGGCGCTGCTGCCCTACGGCGTGTCGCTGGGCCTGATGAACCTGGCCTATTACCTGGCCCTGGAACGCATTCCGCTGGGCCTGACCGTGACCCTGGAATTCGTCGGGCCGCTCGCGGTGGCCGTGCTGTCGTCCCGGCGGGCCGCCGACTTCGTGTGGGTGGGGCTGGCGGCGCTGGGCCTGCTGCTGATCGTGCCCTGGCCGGGGCAGGCAGGGGCGCTCGACCCGCTCGGCGTGGCACTGGCGCTGTTTGCCGGGGTCTGCTGGGGCATGTACATCTGGGCCGGGCAGCGGGTGGCCGGGGTCTTCGCCGGGCCGCAGGGGGTGGCGCTGGGCATGGGCGTCGCCGCGCTGACCACCCTGCCCTTCGGCGCAGTGATAGGGGCGCAGCACGGGGCCTGGACACACCTGGGGCCGGTGGTGCTGCTGACCGCGCTGGGCGTGGCCGTTCTGAGCAGCGCGCTGCCCTACTCGCTGGAAATGGGGGCGCTGCGAACGCTGCCCGCACAGGTCTTCGGGGTGCTGATGAGCCTGGAACCCGCCGTGGCCGCGTTGTTCGGCATGGTCTTTCTGGGAGAACATCTGAAACTGGTGCAGTGGCTGGCCATCGCCTGCGTGATGGCGGCCTCGGTGGGCGTGACCCTGGGGGCCGGGCGAAAAGCCGCGCCGCCGATAGAGGTCTAGAGCGGTGGTCAGCTCACCGGGAAGGCCATCCAGAACTGTTCTGACCATTGCTGGCAGGAAAGCTGAACAGAATGTCAGCCTGACAGTCTCGCGCTGATTCAGAATGGGAACGGACATGATCGATATCGTGAAAATCTGGACCGGCTGGCTGGCGACAGGGGTGGAGGCCGCCGCCGCCTTCGTGATCGCTGTGGCGGTGCTGCGGGCGCTCTTCGGCGCGGCGCGTCTGCTGCTGGCCCCCGGAGGTCAGAACGACGACTTCAGCCAGGGCGTGCGGCTGCGGCTGGCCCGCTGGCTGGCGGTGGCACTGGAATTCGCATTGGCCGCCGACATTCTGCGCACGGCAGTCGCGCCGAGCTGGGACGAGATCGGCAAGCTGGCCGCCATCGCCACGCTCAGGACGTTGCTCAACTTCTTCCTCCAGCGTGAGATCGAGGGCGAGGCGCGGGCCAGGGCGCAGGCCCAAATCAACCAGGGGCAGCCACTTCATACTCCAGACACACAGACTCGGAGAATCCAGCCTCAGAAGACCGAGACCCAGGGCACGGTGGGCCGGTGACCACTTCGTTGCCGCAATGGCTCCAACTCCAAGCTGGCCTGGAACATATCGGCCCAGAGCAGCTTCAGGGATTTTTCGAGGGCTGGCCTGATCCGCCCTCGGCCAGCACCCTCCTCCGAATACTGACCGCAAGCTACCGTGTTTCGCTGGCTGTAGATACCCGGTCTGGCGAGGTCGTGGGCTTCGTCCAGGCCATCAGCGACGGCATTCTGACCGCCTTCATTCCATTGTTGGAGGTCAGGCCGGAGTTCCGTGGGCAGGGCACCGGGCGGAGATTGGTTCTTCACCTTATGGCACAACTGGACCACCTGTACGCCGTTGACCTGTCGTGTGACGACGCCCTGACTCCGATTTACGAGCGTCTGGGATTCACGCCGGGGCGGGCGATGACCCAGCGCAGGTACGGCAGGCAGAGCGGCTGGGATGGCTGAAACCGCCAGAGCCAACGTCGTCTTAATGGGAATCATTCTCTTTCAATTCCTTACAGGCCGCAGGAGTATACTCGTCCCATGTGGATTTCGACCAAGGCCCAGTACGGTCTGCGCGCGCTGGTAGACATCGCCCGGCAGAGTGCCGAGGTGGTGCCGCTCAAGGACGTGTCGCGGCGTCAGGGCATCTCGCAGGCGTACCTGGAACAGATCGCCAGCAACCTGCGCCGCAGCGGCTTCATCAAGAGCGTGCGCGGGGCCAGCGGCGGCTACAAGCTGGCCCGCGTGCCCGAGCAGATCAGCGCCTACGACGTGGTGGTGGCGCTGGAGGGCAGCATCGCCCCGGTAGACTGCGTGGAGAGCGACCACAGCTGTGAGCGCAGCGGCCTGTGCAGCACCGAGGGGCTGTGGCGACGGGTGGACAGCGCCCTGCGGCAAGTTCTCGGGGCCTCGACCCTGGCCGACCTGATCCGCGAGGAAGAGGCGCTCCAGGCCCCGCAGCTGGTGCAACTCGAAGACGCGCCGCCGCCCGGCGTGTCCGCTGGAGTCGGCTTCAGGGTCTAGCCACAGCAGAATGTTTTAGATACAGCCGCGCCTTTCTATGCGCGGCTGTTCTGCTGCCGCCCGGTTCAGACCTGAAAAACGTGCCAACATGAGAGCGGAGGAGCCACATGACCGAACCTTCAGGCCCCATCCAGGGCAATGCGCGGCTCGAAGCCTTCAGCGACGGGGTGTTTGCCATCGCCATCACGCTGCTGGTGCTGGAGCTGAAGGTGCCCGAACTCGGAGAGCGGTCCGGCGACGCCCTGAGGCATGCGCTGCTGGCCCAGTGGCCCGCCTACCTTGGTTTTCTGACCAGCTTTCTGACCATCCTGATCATCTGGGTCAACCACCACGCCCTGTTCCGGCAGCTGCGCGGCCACACCCGCCCGCTGCTGTTTGCCAACGGCCTGCTGCTTCTGGTAGTCACGCTGATTCCGTTTCCCACCTCGCTCGTGTCGAGCTATATCTTGACTCCTGGGGCCGGAACCGCCGCGCTGGTGTACTGCACGCTGCAACTGGGCCTGGCGTTGGCCTTCAACCTGATCTGGAGGACGGCCTACCAGGGCAACCTGCTGCTGGCCGACGCGCACAGCGGCTACGCACAGATTCGCCGGGGCTACCGCCTGGGGCCTGTCCTGTACGGCCTGGCCGTGCTGGTGGCCCTGCCGTTTCCACTGCTCGGGGTGGGCATCTGCGCCGGGCTGGCCGTGTTCTTTGCGGCGCTCAGCTACGAACGCTGACGGTGGTCAGGACGCCCTGTTCGTCTCACGGCTGGCGTTTCAGGGTCAGGTCGTAGGCGAACGCCAGGGTGGTGAGAGTGCCGCGCAGCTCGCCGACGCTCAGGCGGGCCACCACGTTGCCGGCCTTGCGGCTGCCCTCGAAAATCTCGGCCTCCAGGCTGCCGCTGTCGGCAGTGACGGGCAGGTATTTGCCGGTCAGCGCGTAGGCGCGGGCGTTGTCCAGGTTGGTCAGCACCCCGTCGGCGCGGTTGGCCCCGGCGTTGAAGTTCAGCACCAGTCGGTAGCGGGTGGTCACGAACAGCACGCGTCCGTCGCCAAGGTATGTACCGCTCAGGATGTCGGCGCTGGCCTGCGGTGCGGGCACGGTGGGACTCGGGTGCAGGGTCAGGTCGCGGGTCAGGCTCTGGAAAATGGGCGTGCAGGCCCCCAGAGGCAGGGTCAGCAGCAGGGCGGCGAAGGGAGCGATGAGGCGCGGCATGACGTCAGGGTAAAAGCCGCGCATGAACGTGAGCTGACCCGCCAGCTGGTGAGCGTCACGCTCTACACTCTGGAGATGACCACTTCCGACTCTTCATTGACTCTGCCACACATCACCGTGGTCGGCGCTGGCCTGGCGGGTTCCGAGGCCGCGCTGGCTGCCGCCCGGCTGGGGGTGCGCGTGACGCTGTACGAGATGCGCCCGGTCAAGATGACGCCCGCCCACCGCAGCGGAGGTTTTGCCGAACTGGTCTGCTCCAACAGCCTGGGTGGCGAAGGGCAGTTGCAGAGCAAAGGGCTGCTCCAGGCCGAGATGCGCAGCGTGGGCAGCGCCGTGCTGGAGAGCGCCGACGCCAACAAGCTGCCCGCCGGAAACGCCCTGGCCGTGGAACGTGACGGCTTCAGCGCCCGCGTGACCGAGGCCGTGCGGCGTCACCCGCTGATCACGGTGGTGGGCGAGGAACTGACCGCGTTGCCGGAGGGCATTGCCGTGATCGCCACCGGGCCGCTGACCTCCGCAGACCTGGCCGCCGAGATCGTGAAGCTGACGGGCGGCGAACAGCTGGCCTTCTACGACGCCGCCGCGCCTGTGATCGCCTTCGAGAGCATCGACATGGAGGTGGCCTTCCGGGCCGGGCGCTACGACCAGAGCGCCGACTACATCAACTGCCCGATGGACCGGCCCCAGTACGAGGCGTTTTACACGGCGCTGGAGGCGGCCCGCAGCCACACCCCGCACGACTGGGAAAAGCTGGAGTTCTTCGAGGGCTGCATGCCGATAGAGGAAATCGCCCGCCGTGGCCCCGACACCCCGCGTTACGGCCCGATGAAGCCGCGCGGCCTGACCGACCCACGCACCGGGCGCTGGCCCTACGCCGTGGCCCAGCTGCGCCAGGAAGACCAGGAGGGCCGGATGTGGTCGCTGGTCGGTTTCCAGACCGGCCTGAAGTGGGGCGACCAGAAAACGGTCGTGCAGCTGATCCCCGGTCTGGAAAACGCCGAGATCGTACGCTACGGCGTGATGCACCGCAACACCTACCTCAACGCGCCCCGCGTGCTGAACGCCGCGCTGCAACTGAAGGCCGACAAGGCGAAGCTGGTGGCTGGCGTGCTGGCCGGGACCGAGGGCTACCTGGAGTCGGCGGCGACGGGCTGGCTGGCCGGCATCAACGCCGCGAGGCTGGCGCTGGGCCTCGGGGTGGTCGTGCCGCCGCACGAAAGCATGCTGGGCGGTCTGACCCGCTACCTGGAAAGCGCCAACCAGGACGGTTTTCAGCCGATGAACGTCAACTGGGCGCTGGTGCCGGAGCTGCCCGCCCCCGCCCCCGGCCCGTCTGGCAAGGTGCGCAAGCTGGGCAAGCGTGAAAAGCGCCCGGTGATGTTCCGGCGCGGCCTGGACGCTTTCATGGGTTGGGCGCAGGAGGCGGGGCTGGAGGTGACCCGGCCCGCCGAGGTCGAAGTGCCAGGGGTGATGTCAGGGGTGACCGACGTGCCCGCAGAACCGGAAGCCGCGCCGGTCTGACCTGCACCGGCAACCGCCTTTGACGCGGCACTTTACAATTGTTAAGCTCAGGATGTGGACGTCACCCTACTGTCGAGCCTCGCCCTGCAAACCTTTCTGACCATGCTGGTGGTGATGGACCCCATCGGGCTGGCCCCCATTTTTATCGGGCTGGCGGGCAACCGTCCGGCCTTCGAGCGGCGGGCGATGGCGCTCAAGGCGTCGGTGGTCGCGGGCCTGATCATCCTGGCCTTCGGGCTGTTCGGGCGCGCCCTGCTCACGCGCCTGGGCATTTCACTCGACAGCTTCCGGGTGGCAGGCGGCATTCTGCTGTTTCTGATCGCGCTGGACATGGTGTTTGCCCGCACCAGCGGCAGCAAGGAGACGCCCGACGAGGAGAAGGAGGCCCAGCAGCGCGAGGACATCAGCGTCTTTCCGCTGGCCATTCCGCTGATCGCCGGACCCGGCACGCTCGCCAGCATCATGATCCTGGCCTCGGACGCGCACGGTTCGCCGGTGCTGCTGAGCGCCGTGTTTCTGGTGACGGCGGGCGTGCTGCTGCTGTGTTACCTGGCCCTGCGCCTGAGCGGCCAGATCGCGCGCGTGATCGGGCTGACCGGGGTGCATGTGGTGACGCGGGTGCTGGGCGTGCTGCTGGGCGCGCTGGCGGTGCAGTACGTGGCCGACGGCGTGCGCGGGTTCATCATCCAGAGTTGACAGGTTCAGGGGAACAGATTCAGGTCCGCTGCGCCACCAGCACCTTCAGGTGCTCTGCCCCCGGGTAGTCTTCGCCCGCCCCGAACCGCTCGGTCACACGTAGCCCCGGTGCGCCCGCCATCAGCGCCCGCTCGAAGGCCGCGCCGCTCACGCCCGCGTGGTTGTTCAGGGCGAGCAGGTGCCCGCCGGGGGTCAGCAGCGCCGCCGCCTGGGCCGCCAGTCCAGGGTAATCGCGCTCGCTGCGCCACACGCCCGCCCTGCTGCGGGCGAAGCTGGGCGGGTCGAGAATCACGAGGTCGAAGCGCCCTGGTTTGCGCTCCAGCCGTTTCAGCCAGTCGAACACGTCACCGGAGATGAAGTCGCTGTCAGGCGCTGGCAGCCCGGACAGCGCGTAGTTCTCCTGCCCCCAGCTCAGCACCTTGCGCGACAGGTCGAGGTTCTTGACCACCCCTGCCCCGGCGAGTGCAGCGTTCAGCCCGAAGCCGCAGGTGTAGGCGAAGGTGTTGAGCACGTTGCCAGTGGCGTGCCGCCTCACCCAGCGCCGCGCGGGGCGGGCATCGGTAAACAGCCCGGTGCTCAGGTCGCTGCCGGGGCGGATCAGGTATGGAACGCCGTCTTCGAGCGCCGTCAGCTCGGGTATGGCCTCGCCCCAGACCGGCTCCTGCGGCGAGAGCTGGCCTCGCACTACGTTGGCCGCGTGGCGGGCCTCCTGTGGGCGGCGCTTGAGATACACCGACCCCAGCGCCAGCGTCTCGGCCCAGGTTTCGGCCAGTCTGAGTTCATCGGACGAAGCTAGCCCGGCATACAGACTCAGAATCCCGACTTCTCCGGCCAGATCAAGCGCGTACAGGCCGCCGGTTTCGCTGGTGTGGGCCGCCCGGTAGAGCGTGGTTCCCTCGGCACTCAGGTGGGCGCGGCGGGCGGCCATCAGGCTGGCCTGAGCAGCAAGGTCGGGTGGCAGCACGGTCACGCGGCAGAGTGTAGCGCCTGCGGTCCATCGGCGTGATTCGGCCCAGTATGGTCTGGCTCAGCCAGTTCGGTCCAGTCTATTTGGCTCAGACTATTTGGCTCAGTCCATTTGACTCAGTACGCCACGCCGCCGCGCCTGATCTGAAAGCCGTTGTCGGCAAACTGCACGATCACGGTGCGCCCGTCGGCCAGGAAGCTCAGGCCGGTGTTCTGCACGAAGGTGGTACCGCTGATACAGGTCGCCTGAAGCAGATAGGTCTGCCCCTTAGCAAAATGCACCAGTTCGCCCGCCTGCACCTTCAGGGTTCCGGTTGGCCCCAGGTTCAGCTGCGACAGGCTTTTGCCGCCCTGGATGACATTGACCCGAATGGCCAGACACGGCGAGGGCGCGCCTGAAACCAGCAGCGTATCGAGTTTGACCTCACTGGCCTGTGTACCGCCGGTCAGCCCCATGAAAAGGCCGACCAGCAGGGCTGTTCCTCTGTTCAGGGTCGCGTTCATTTCGCCCAGGATAGCGGTACAGGTCTGACACTTTTCTGAATGACACGAATTCCCGATAAACAGGACATCACTGTTCATCCCGACCAATATGAGAAAGAAATACGGGTTCCAAAAACATGACGGATTGGCCGGAATCCGTGTGCCTGACGGCCCAACCCAGATTCGTGTCCGGTCATTCCAGGTTCTTCTTCCAGAACAGGCGATTCGAACGGAAGACGCGGCTCCGGGCCATCAGGCCGAAACTCAGACGCGGCGACATCCACAGACACTTGAGCAGTGAAAGTGCCAGCTGCCTGTAATTACGGTTGTACAGGTTGTGCTTGGCCCGGTTGTAATACACCATGTGGCGCAGCCTGAACGCGCTGTCCGCGTACCCAGCCTGCGCCTGTTCCCGTACTTTATATTCCTCCGCACTCCATTCGGGAAGCCCGGCTCGCCGCCGCGCAGAGTCGGCACGAACACGTCTGGCACTTGAAATCATCTGCACGTACCGCGATCCGGAGACGTTGGTGTCGTGCATGCGGTAGTGCGTGAGCGGCTCTTGCAGATTGATGACGGCCCCACGTTCCGAGAGGCGCACCCACAGGTCGAGGTCTTCTGCCGGACTGTACTCTGCGCGGTAGCTGCCGAGCGCCGTGAAGGCGTCCCGGCGAAACACCACCGAGGAGTTGATCATGTTGAGGTCCAGCATCCGGGCCTCATCGTCGAGCAGCTCGGGCCAGGGTCGGGGGTGCGGCGTCACGGAGGTGATGAATTCGCCCACGCCGTTGATCAGGTCGCCCGCCGTACCCACGGCGACGACTGGCTCGGGTGCTCTGTTCTCCCGGTGCTTCTCCCAGTGCCGGATAGTCTGTGCCTGACGCTGAAGTTTGTTCGGCTCCCAGGTGTCGTCGCTGTCGCAGACCGCGATCCAGGGGGCGCGGGCATGCTGCACAGCCAGGTTGCGCGCCGCCGAGATACCCCGGTTGGGCGTGCTGAGCAGACGAAAGCGGGCGTCCTCGAAGCAGTAACGCTCAGCAATCCTGGCGCTGCTGTCCGTCGAACCATCGTTGACCATCACCACTTCAAAATTCTTCAGGGTCTGATTCTGAAAAGAGCGCAGCGTCTCGGCAAGGAAGCGCTCTGAGTTGTAAATCGCCACGATGATCGAAAATTCGGGGTCTGGAAGGTGAGCTACTGTGGCCTTGTCAGGGTCAGTGGCCTTGTCAGGGTCAGTGGCTGCCAGATCAGGAATGGTCATTAAAACGTCCTGGGAGTGCGACAGGAAAGGGCGAAAAAACGCCGGACCACACGGTGCATTTCGGTTGCCGATGAGCCAGGCACGTCCCCGTGAAGCCTGACCGAGCAAAGCGGCGCGGCGTCGTCAGCGCTCAGGCGTGGGCCATCTCTGGTGCAGCGCAGATGAGCGTCAGCAGGTCGGCGCTGACAGGCCAACACCGGCGTGTTCAGGCACGATCACTCCAAAACAGTACGGAAGAAAGCGTTAAAAGAACGTAATTGCCCGGCCAGCATGACCCATATTGTTCTGTGCCGAACAGCCTCTCAGAGCGGATTCGACGGTGCAGCCGTAAGCCAGCGGTGCAGCCGTAAACCAGCAGTGCAGCCGCAAGCCAGCAGTGCAGCCGTAAACCATACGGCAGACGCGGCCTCAGCGTGAGACGATTAGACTGGGGCGTGCCTCCCGCCGCCGAAATCAGACCCGAACAGGCCGCAGACATGGCCGCCATCGCCCGGATTACCCGCCTCGCCTTCGACAAGACGAGCGGCGAGGAGGTGGAGATGGTCGCCCGCATCCGGGCCTCGCCAGAGTTTATTCCGGAGCTGTCGCTGGTGGCGGAAGTGAACGGACAACTGGTCGGCCACTTGCTGATCAGCCTGGAAACATTGCGCCACGCAGACGGGCAGCCCACCGACCACGCGGTGCTGATGCTCGGCCCCCTCAGCGTTCTGCCTGCCTTCCAGCGCCAGGGCGTCGGCGGCGCACTCATCCGGCGTGGCCTGAGCATCTGCCACCGCCGCCCGGAGCCGATGGTCACACTGTTTGGGCACTCCGACTACTACCCGCGCTTCGGCTTCCGCTTCGCCCGCGAGTTCGGGCTGCTGCCCGACTGGGACGCGGCGATGGTCTATCTGCTCCAGGACGACCTGAGCGCCTTCCGGGGCCTGCATCTGCCGGAGTAGACAGTAAAAAGGGTGGCCAGCCCGAGGCCAGCCACCCTTTCAGCGCAAAAATTACCTGTTCAGAATGCCTTTCAGCAGCTCGATGATCTGAGGCATGGTGTCGGCCACCGGCACGTTGGCGGCGGCGAAGGCGGCCAGCTTGCTTTCCGGCGTGCCCACGTTGCCCATGATGATCGCTCCGGCGTGGCCCATGCGCTTGCCCACAGGGGCGCTGCGGCCAGAGATGAAGGCCACCACGGGCTTCTTCATGTGAGAAGCGATGTACTCGGCAGCCGCTTCCTCGTCGGCCCCGCCGATCTCACCGATCAGCACCACCGCGTCGGTGTCGGGGTCTTGCTCAAACAGCGGCAGCACGTCGGCAAAGGTGGTGCCGATCACCGGATCGCCGCCGATGCCCACCGTGGTCGAGCAGCCCAGGCCCGCGTCGCCGAGCAGCTTGGCCGACTCGTAGGTCAGCGTGCCCGAGCGGCTGATCAGGCCGATGCGGCCCTTCTTCTCGTAGATCCGGTTGGGCATGATGCCGATCTTGGTCTCGCCGCTGCTGACCAGACCGGGGCAGTTGCCACCGATCAGGCGGATGCCCTTGCCGCCACCCGCCCGGCTGGCCGCGTCGAGAGATTTGACTTCCTGCACGGCCTTCATCATATCGACGGTAGGCACGCCCTCGGTGATCAGCACGATGAGTTCTACACCAGCGTGCGCGGCTTCCAGCACGCTGTCGGCGGCCCCGGCAGGCGGCACGAAGATGATGCTCACGTCAGGGTGCAGCGCGTCCACGGCCTGCTGCACGCTGTTGAACACCGGCAGGCCCTCGACTTCCTGACCGCCTTTACCGGGAGTTACGCCGCCCACCACCTTGCTGCCGAAGGCCAGCATCGCCTGGGTGTGGTTCAGGCCCTCGCGCCCGGTGATGCCCTGCACGATGATCCTGCTGTCTTTATTGACTAAGATGCTCACTTGGCGGCCTCCGCTACGGCGGCCTCTGCGGCCTGGAACATGTCGGGGTACATCTTGATCATGTCGCTGTTCACGTCTGCGAGCAGCGCCTTGGCCTCGTCTTCGGCGGTGCCGGCGATTCGCATCCGCACCGGCTTGGTCAGGATGCCCTCGTTGAGCGCCTGAATCACGCCCTTGGCCACCTCGTCGGCGCGGGTGATCCCGCCGAAGATGTTGATGAAGATGCTCTTCACCTCGGGGTCCTTCAGCACCAGCTTGACCGCGTTGTACACAATGTCGGCGCGCGCGCCGCCGCCGATGTCGAGAAAGTTGGCAGGCTTGCCGCCCACCCGGTTCACCACGTCGAGGGTGGTCATCACGATGCCCGCACCGTTGCCCAAAACGCCCGTCGAGCCTTCCAGCTTGACGTACGCGAAGCCGTACTTGGCAGCCTCGATCTCCAGCGGGTGGTCGGCCTCTGACTCGCGCAGGGCGACCAAGTCGGGGTGACGGAACAGCGCGTTGTCGTCCACGTCGAACTTGGTGTCGAGGGCCAGCGGGTTGCCCTTCTCGTCGATGAACAGCGGGTTGATCTCGACCAGGTTGGCGTCGAGTTCCAGCGCCGCCTTGCTCATGCGCACCATCATGTCGGCGATCTTGTTCAGGTTGCCCTTGAATCCGGCCTTGAGGGCCACTTCACGGGCCTCGTAGGGGCGCAGGCCGGTCACGGGGTCGACGCGGTGCCGGATGATGGCCTCGGGGCGCTCGGCGGCCAGTTCCTCGATCTCCATGCCGCCCTCGGCGCAGGCCATCAGCGTGAAGCTCTGCACGTTGCGGTCCACGATCATGCCCACGTAGTACTCGGTCCCGGCGTCGATGTCCACGGCCCTGGTCACCAGCACCTTGTTGACCGTCAGGCCCTTGATGTCCATGCCCAGAATCTTTTCTGCGTTCTCGTAGGCCTTGTCGGGGGTGGTGCTGAACTTCACGCCGCCCGCCTTGCCGCGCCCGCCGACGTACACCTGCGCCTTGACCACCACGGCCTGGCCGTACTCGTTGGCGATGGTGCGGACTTCGTCGGGGGTGTAGGCCACCTTGCCGTCCTGAACGTTCACGCCGTAGCGGCGCAGCAGTTCCTTGCCCTGATATTCGTGGAGTTTCATTCAGGCCTCCTGAGGCGTGAGCCAGCGCCCGTACGACGCTTTTCGTGATTGAACGATGCCGCTCTCAACTGTGCTTTCCCGAAGAAAGAGTATACCCGCCCACTTTCTGCAAACCCTTCTGTCGGCGTTGTCTCTTGCCTGGGAACAACAACGTGAGCCTGAGACTACAGGCTCTGTTCTGACACGCGGGGCCGAGACTACGGCCATCCTGCCCGGAAGCGCCGCCACCGGACCCAGGACAGGTACCAGTTGCTCTAGACTGCCTGCCAGATGAGTTCTTTCCTTCCCCTGGCTGGCGTGCGGGTCGCCGACTTCACGCGCGTGCTGACCGGCCCCTTCTGCACCATGCTGCTGGCCGACCTGGGCGCGGAGGTGATCAAGATCGAGCCTCCGGGCGGCGACGACACCCGCGCCTGGGGGCCGCCCTTTCAGACCTCAGAACTGGGCCGCGAGTCGAGTTATTTTCTGAGCGTCAACCGGGGCAAGCGCAGCGTGGTGCTGGACCTGAAGACGCCGGAGGGACTTCGGGCGGCGCGGGCCATCGTGGGTCAGGCCGATCTGTTGGTCGAGAACTTCCGGCCCGGCACCCTCGAAAAGCTGGGCCTGGGCTGGGACGCCCTGCACGCCGAGTTTCCGCGCCTGATCTACGGGGCCATCTCGGGCTTCGGGCAGACGGGTCCGTACCGTGACCGGGCCGGATACGACGTGATCGCGCAGGGCATGGGCGGCCTGATGAGCTACAACGGCGAGGAAGGCCGGAGTCCGGTGCGGGTGGGCGTGGCGGTGGCCGACGTGTTCGCCGGAAGCCTGATCACGCAGGGCCTGCTGGCGGCCCTCTACGCCCGCGAGAAAACAGGATTGGGCGGACGGGTGGACGTGAACCTGCTGGAAGCCGTGATCGCGCTGGGCACCAGTCAGGTCAGCCGCTACCTGGCCACCGGGGAGATTCCCACGCCCATGGGCAACGACCACCGCAGCATCGTGCCGTACGGGACGTTTGCATGCGGCGACGGTTTCGTGAACGTGGCGGTGGGCAACGACTCGCTGTGGCGCAGGTTCTGCGCGGCGCTGGAGTTGCAGGGGCTGGCCGCCGATCCGGCCCTGGCGAGCAACGAGGGCCGGGTGGCCGGGCGGGAGCGGCTGAACGCGGCGCTGCTCTCTGGCATGGCCCACTTCACCCGCCATGAAGTCATGACGCGGCTGGACGCGGCGGGCGTGCCCTGCGGCCCGGTGTACGACATGAAAGGCGTGTTCGAGGACGAGCATGTGAAAGACCAGGGCATTGCCGTGACCGTACCGCACGCGACTCTGGGGCAGACGACGGTGACCGCCGCTCCCTGGAGCTTCGGCGGCGTTCGCCCCCCGGTGCGGCGCGGCCCCCCGGTGCTGGGAGAACACACGGCGGAGGTGCTATCCGAGCTGGGTTTGACAGATTGAGGCTCAGCCCAGCCCGTAGGCCCGCCGCGCGTTCGCGTCGGTGAGGCGTTCCAGCTCAGCTGCGTCCAGGCCACGCAACCCGGCCAGAAATTCCAATGTGTGCCGCACGTAGCCGGGCCGGTTGGGCCTGCCGCGTTTCGGGACCGGGGCCAGAAACGGCGCGTCGGTCTCGATCAGCAGGCGGTCCAGCGGCACTTCCCTAGCCGCCGCCTGAATTTCCTGGGCATTCTTGTACGTGACATTGCCCGCGAAGCCGAAGTAATCGCCGCGCTTCATTCCTGCCGCCATCAGCCCCTGGTGGCCCGAAAAGCAGTGCAGGATGGCGGTCACGCCCGGCCACTCGCGCAGGGTCTGGATCACGCCCAGGTGGGCCGATTCCTGCCCCTGCCGGTCACGGGTATGCACCACCAGCGATTTGCCGAGGCGGCGGGCCAGGTTGAGCTGCCATTCAAAGGCGGCCTGCTGCTGGGGCCGCACGTCCTGCGCCCAGTAGTCGTCCAGGCCGCTCTCACCGATGCCCACCACACGGGGGTGCAGCGCCAGCCGTTCCAGTTCGGCGCGCGCCTGCGGGCTGTCGTGCTCTGAGGCGTCGGTGGGATGGATGCCCACGGTGGCCCAGACGTGACCATGCTGCTCGGCCAGCGCCACGGCGCTGCGGGCATGGTCCGGGCTGGCCCCGATACAGACCACGCCCGTCAGGCCGTTCTCGCTCAGGGCCTCCTGCGGGTCTGCGATGTAGTCCAGATGGCAGTGGCTGTCGATCACCGGGGAACGCTAGCACAGGCCGCGAGGTAAAACCCCGGTGCGATCCGGGTTCAGGGCTGGGTCAGCGACTTCAGGGCACCTTTCATCCGGGCGGCGCTGCTGGCCGCGTCCTTCAACACGCCCAGGCCGGTTGCGGCGCTGCCCGGCGCGTGAACCGTCAGGGTCTCCGGGCAGGCGCTGACGCTGCTCATGGCCTCCAATCCCGCCACCGGGGAGCGCCCCACCGTCACGTTCCGGACATCGGCCCCGGTCACACCTCGGCCATCTGGCAGCGTGACCGCTGTCTGCGGAGTCGCCTGAAGGGCAGCGGGCCAGTCGGCACACAGCGAGTCCGCGCCCTGTATTTCACCGGCCACCCGTTCGCCGCTGGCAAGGGTCAGCGCAATGGGAGTCCGCATGGCCGTCAAGTCTGCCAACGACTGGGGCTGGGCGTCTTTCGGGCTGGCGAGATACCAGATCAGGCTCATGAGCAGCGAGGCGATCACGCCCGCGACCAGCTTGGGAAGGCTCATGGGGCGAGTGTACCGGGGCGGATATCACCGGAATCTTCGGCGCGCCTCTGGCTCCCCTGGCAGATCGTCGGGGGCGGCGGGCAGGCCCCTGCACTTTCTAGA
>JANXWI010000295.1 GCA_025351205.1 Deinococcus sp. | reverse complement strand
GGTGGCCCGATGCCCGACTGGCGGGGCCGGATATGGCAACTCCGTGAGCGTTACCAGGACAAGTTGCAGGCCGTGCTGGACGCCGCCGATCAGCCCGCGACGGTGCAGGCGCTGACCCTGAAGCTCTATCCGAACATCAGCCGGGTGCAGGCGCTGCTGCTGCTCGACCAGACAGGCGCGCTGACCGAATATCTGGCGGCCACGGGTCGGCTGCGCGAACAGGCGGTGGCAGGACGGGCGAGCCTGTTTCATAAGAATTCCGGTCAATCAGTGATGTAATAACTGTTGACCCGACTGGAAGCGGGCAAGCGTGCTCAAGCGCGCTGTTTTGCCCAAGAAGGAGAAGGAACAAACGGAGGCCGGGAGCGGCCAAGCGTGGTCAACCGCGCTGTTTTGGCCAAGACAAGGAGTTAGAAAAATGGTGGGGTGCCATTTTTATAACGGATTGGACGGAATCCGTATCAGCGGGTGCAGCAGGGCAAGAAGGGCTAGACTTCTGCCATGACACAATCCATTCCAGCCGTTGACCCCCAGGCCAGCATTGAGGATCAGCTCGTGGCCCTGCGCACTGCCTATCCGGGCGCGGAGGCGCTGCTCGGTTCCATGCGCCAGGAACTCGGCGCGTTCGGGGACATGATGCAGTCAGCGGTCCCGCACTGGAACACGCGGCTGCCGGGCCGTGACTGGACGCCCGCCCAGGAGGCCGACCACACCATTCTGGTCAACGAGGCCGGTGGCAAGGTCGTCCGGCTGCTGCTGTCGGGCAAGCCCCTGCGCGAGGTGGAGAGGCAGCCCGGCCAGACCCGGGGCGGAAAGCGGGTCGCCCCGCCGTTCCTGGAACCCGGCCCGGATCAGCCGCTGGAAGCCCTGCTGGAGCGCCACGCCGCCACCCGTACCCTGCTGGAGGTTCACGCCGAACCGGACGCCACGCGCACCCTGTACCACCCGTTTATGGACGACCTGGACGCGCTCGACTGGCTGAGGATGGCGGCCTATCAGACCCGGCACCACCGCCTGAGCATCCAGGCCGGGCTGGACCGTCTGAACGCCGGGCAGAAGTAAGGAAGGAGAACAGTCTTACCAGCGTCCCCCACCTGTGCCGCGCACGCCGTACAGGTACAGCACCACTGCGCCCGTGACCCAGATCAGGGCATCGAGGATAAACGTGAGCGGCGCACCCGCCCAGTCGTCGGCAGCCAGCAGCGGCGCGGCGATCACGCCCAGCAGTCCCAGCGCCGCCCCCAGCACGTTTTCCAGGTGGGCGCGGCTCACGCCCGCGCCGGATAACAGTCCAGATAACTCAGCATCAGGGTTGCCGTGGCCACCAGGGCGTCCTGGTGCGTGCGCTCGTAGGCGTGGCTGGCGTCCACGCCCGGCCCGATCAGTGCGGCGGGGCAGGGGAGACCCGCCTTCCAGGCCGCGCTGGCGTCGGAGCTGTAATACGGGTAGATGTCGATTTTCAGCTCGATGTCGGCCCGCAGCGCCGCCGCCCGCAGCCGGTTGCTCAGGTGGTGGTCGTACGGCCCGCTGCTGTCTTTCACGCACAGTGTGACGTGGTGTTCGCTGCTGGTCTGGCCCTGGCCGATGGCCGCCATGTCCACCGCGATCAGCTCGGTGGTGCTGGTCGGTATGCCGCTGGCCGCGCCGTGCCCCACCTCCTCGTACACCGAGACGTAGAAATGCACCGTGCAGCGCGGCGGCGTGTGCAGCAGCGCCTGGGTGACCGCCAGCAGAACGGCGACGGCGGCCTTGTTGTCGAGGTGCCGTCCCTTGACGTAGCCCTCCGGCGTGAGCCGCGCCGCCGAAGTCAGGCTCACGAAGTCGCCCACCTGTACGCCCAGCCCGCGCGTCTGTGCTCCGCTCTGGAGGCGTGCCCCCTGCTGGGTGAGCGCGTCGAGCCTCACCTCCAGCGTCTCGGCCCCCCGTTTCAGGTCGGTCAGCTGCTGGCCCCAGACGTGCGAACTCTGGCGGGTGTTGACCACCGTTCCGCCCACCGTCTGGCCGCCCTGTAGATGCACCTGCACCTCGGCCCCCTCGATGCTGGCCCAGTCGTAACCGCCCAGTTTGCTCAGCCCCAGGCGTCCGTTGCCACGCACCTCCTTGACCATCGCGCCCAGCGTGTCGGCGTGGGCGCTGAAGGCCACCTCTTCTGCCCCGGCACCGGCGATGGTCCACAGCAGACCGCCTTTGGGGGTGCGCGTTCCGGTCACGCCCATCCTCGCCAGTTCGCGCTCGACCAGGGCCACCGCCGCGTCGGTGTAGCCGGTGGGGCTGGGCGTGTTGAGCAGTTCGACCAGAAAGTCGGTGATGTGCGCCAGATCAAAAACGGTGTCGGCGGCGGCAGGAACAGTCATGTTCAGATGCTAGCTCTCAGGGCGTGTCAGAACCATCTCAAGATGCGTCACAATTACAACTGTGACCATAGAGGAGTGGTGGGCCAGTATACGTGAACTCATCGAAGAACCGATTGCGCTTTTTACTGATAGAAACAAAGAGGCGCGGGGCAACCAGTGTGCTATTTCGATCTCGGATAATCTGGCGCGAGGAGTCTCGACGCAGGACTTGACTGACTTCCTTGAGGACGTGATGGCGGCAAGACAACAATGGCTCGTCAACATGACTGATGCTGTAGACATGACCTTCTATGCCTGGCTGGACGAGCAGGCGTCTCAGCTGAGATTCAGCCTCGTCTCAGGCTGCGGCAGACCGCTTCCTTTCGGAGCCGCCTACGATGATTCGGTGGCGCTGGAACAGGTTGTCATGTCCTTTCTTGCCTACCCGTTTCACGATGGCATTCCTATCCATGAACTGGGGATATCTTTGCCGGACGCCGGTGAAATTAATCATGAGGTAGCTCGCCCGCCATTTCCAGTCTTCGCCCGCTGCATTCATCCCAATAACTAATGAAGCGTAGCGAAACCATATTGGCCTCGCTACGCTCTCAACCGCCTTCTGCTCAGTTGACCAGTTTGGTCTTGTTGCTCATGTAGTCCATCAGCACGTACTGGCCGATGTTGTGCGGGGTAGTGAAGTAGGCCTTGCCGCGCGTCATCTCGGCCACCCGGCGCACGAAGCCCACCAGTTCCGCGTCGCGGGCCAGCATGAAGGTGTTGACCTGGATGCCGCTGCGGCGGCACTGGGCC
>JANXWI010000290.1 GCA_025351205.1 Deinococcus sp. | reverse complement strand
GGGCCTGCTCACGGTGGTCAAGGGCACGCCGCTGGCCTACAACAAGGACCTTCAGGAAGACAAGGAGGGCGTGTTCGATTCTTTCGACACCTGTAGCGTGGTCCTGAAGCTGTACGCCGAGATGCTGCCCAGGAGCGTCTGGAACCATGAAGTCACGCTCATGGCCGCCGGGCGCGGCTACAGCACCGCCACGGACCTGGCCGACCACCTGGCCCGGCAGGGCGTGCCGTTCCGCGAGGCGCACGAGGTAGTGGGCGGGCTGGTGGGCCTCGCCAGCCGTTCGGGTCGCCAGCTCTGGGACCTGTCAGACGCCGAGATGCGGAGGGCACACCCGCTGCTGAGCGCGGAGGTGGCCGCCGCCCTGACTGTCGAGGCGAGCGTGGCGGGCCGGAAGAGTTACGGCGGCACGGCCCCAGAACGGGTGCGCGAGGCGATTGACGCGGCGAAGGCGGCGCTGGAGCAATGAAAATTGACGTGAAGCTGGACGGCACGCTGCTGGGCAGGCGGCAGGCGGAGTGGGCGCACTGGCTGGCGAACCCGGCTGAGAACCCGCTCGTGCCTGACGTGCTGGGTCGGCTTTCCGGTGACGGATTCACGTTGCACAACGACCTCTGCGTCTACAGCCAGCTGTCAGCTGAGTACGCCGAGGGCCTGCCCCATTCCGGCATCATCGTCACGCGCCGACCCTGCGAAACCGTCTTTGACCTGACGCCCGCCGAGGTTACCGCCACCCACGCCCTGCTGGCCGAGGTCCGGGCGCATCTGGAGGCAGCGGTTCAGCCCGATGGTTACACGGTGGGCTGGAACGTCTTCCCGGCGGGCGGACAGCACCTTCCACACGTGCATCTGCACGTCATTCCGCGCTGGAACAGTGACGCAGCGGCGGGGGCGGGGCTGCGGTACTTCCTGAAAGCGGCGGCACAGGCGGTCCGGGCGCTGGGCACCCGACGCGCCGCCCCTGCCGACGTGCCGGGAGAATCCAGAGACGCGCCGGATGAACCGGACATGTAACTTCAACTTTCGCGCCGCCTGCGCCCTAAACTAAGCCCGATTCCCACGCAAAACGCAGTTCATTTCAGGAGGAACCACCATGACCGACGAACACACCAAGATTCGCGCCGCCACCCCCGCCGACTACCGTTCCGTGCTGAAGGTCATGCAGGACGCGGGCCTGGACACCGACGGGGTGATGGTGCTGGGAACCACCTACTGGCTGATGGAACGTGACGGCGAGGCGGTGGGGGCCATCGGGCTGGAACACGGCGAGGGCGTGTCTCTGCTGCGCGGGGCCGCCGTGTCGCCCGCCGCACGCGGTCAGGGCCTGGGCCGCGCGCTGGTCATGAGCGCCGTGACCCACGCCCAGCTGCGCGGCGACAAGTCGCTGTACATGTTCAGCACCGGCGGCGACTGGGAAAGTTTCGGCTTCACCCAGATTCCGCTCGCCATCGTGATGTCAGACATCCCGGACGCCCCGCAGGTCACGCACTTCCGCAGCCACGCCACCCGCCCCGGCAGCACCACCTGGATGCGGAGCCTGAGCTGAGACCCGAGACCCGACACTGAGAATGGAGTGTGAACATGACCCTGACCCTCGACTCCATCGCCATCCCAGAGCTGCACGGCGACGCGCCGATCACGGTTCGCAAGGCCCGCCTGAGCGACCTGGAGGCCATCCATGAGCTGATCGGCTACTGGGCGGCGCGTGGCCTGATGCTGGTGCGCAGCCGCTCTCTCCTGGCCGAGACCATCCGCGATTTTCATCTGGTGCTGGCGGGCGAACACGGCGGCGCGGCGGGCGGGCTGGCCGGGGTCTGCGGGCTGCACATGCTGGCCCCTGACCTGGCCGAGGTGCGCGGGCTGGCGATTCACCCCAGTTTCCAGGGAAAGGGGCTGGGCAGGCGGCTCGTGACGGCCTGCGAGGCTGAGGCCCGCGAACTCGCCCTGCCAGCGCTCTTTGCCTGGACCTATCAGCAGCCATTCTTCGAGAAGTGCGGCTTTGAGCGCACCTCGAAGACCAACCTACATCCGAAGGTCTGGAGCGAGTGCCAGCGCTGCGCCTTTTTTGAAAACTGCAACGAGATCGCCATGTACCGGGAGCTGAAGTGATGCAGCTTCCGGACAACAGGCCCTGGAAAACCGGGCTGGCCTCTTGAGCCGCGTCCACCCCTGTCAGGCTGGCCCCCGTACAGCGGAAAGTTTCGTTAAGCTGAGAAGCATGAAACGCCTCCTGACCCTGACCGCCCTGACGGCCTCCTTCGGTGTCGCCTCCCAGGCTGCCGCCGTCTCGCTGGCCGACAACCTGCCCGCCGGGGCGCTGCTGACGCTCGAAACCCGCAATGCCGGCCCGGCCCTGGACCGCCTGCTGGGCCTGGTGGGCCAGGTTGGCAAGGCGGTGGGTCAGGACGATCTGAGCAGCGTGACCGACGTGGCGGGCGGACTGCTGAAGGGCACACTCGGCAACGAGGGCGTGGCCGGGGTGTTCACGGTGGGCACACCCCGAGGCGGATTTACTCCGGCGCTGCTGGCGGTGGCGCGCGTAGACGCCGAGTCCGGCAAGTTTCTAGCCGCCACCCTGCCCAAGAAACCGGGCGCAAAGATCGGTAGATACACATTTGTGCGTGACAACGACATGTTCGTGGGCCTCTCGAACGGGCTGGTCTACGTGGGAAGCGACAAGGGCCTGCTGATGGGCTACCTGGGCCGCCTGAACGGCGGCGCGGGGCCGCGCCTGAACGCTTCCTCGGTGTACACCACGCCCCGGCGGGCGGTGGGCCAGCAGGAACTGGGGCTGTACCTCAACTTCTCGGCCACCGCCAGGGTCGTCCGGGGGCAGCTGGGCAAGGTGGCCCTGCCGCGCCTGCTCTCGCCGCTCGTGGACGCGCTCGACACCCTGGGAAGCTACTCTGCCGGGTTCAGCACCACCGACCAGGGATTGACGGCCCAGTCGGCCCACCTTCCCAATGCGGCGGGCAAAGACAGGCCGCTGTACAGCATCCTGACGCACACCACTGACTTCGCCGTGCAGAACGTCATCCCAGCCAGCGCCGTGAGCGTGTCGGCGGCGGCCTGCGCGCCCGAAGCAAACGGCTACCTGGGCCGCTGGCTGACCCGCATCGACCTGCTGGACCCTTTCGGCTTCCTGACCGACAGCCAGCTGGCCGCCAACCTGGAGACGTCTGCCCGCTACCTGGGCGACGAGTGCGCTCAGGCGGTGCTGCCGGGAGGCACCGACCTGAACGGTCTGAACGTCAGCTACCAGAGCGTGACCGACCTGGACGCCGCCAGAATCCACATGCCCCAGTACGCGGCGGCGTTCAACACGGCGCTCCAGGGCGTGTCGGGCACTCTGGACGAGCTGTACGGCAAGATCAGCGCCCTGTCTGACACCGGCGGCACGTCCAGCAAGGGCCGGGTCAGTCAGGCTCAGCGCAGCCTGCAACTCAGCACCCAGGCGCAGTTAGGCACCGTAAAAAAGAGCCTGAGCAAACTGAAATTTGTCTACGCCTTCAAGGGCGACTACGTGGTCACGGCCTTCAGCGAGCAGGCGCTGGCGGCGGCCCTGTCAGACGGTGTGGGGGCGAGCCGGGAAGTGCTGGCCGACGACGCGGGCTTCATGGCCGCCGACCTGAACGTGCAGGGCGCCTCGGCCTGGCAGTATGGCCGCGCCCCCAGGGCCATCACCTCAGACACCTTCCTCAAGGCGCTGAACGCCTCCGGGCAGCTCCAGCAGGCCGGACTGAGCGAGAAGATGTTCGCCCCGCTGGCCGAATCGTTCAGCAACCTGTACAACCGCTACCAGGGCATGTCGTCACAAAGCACCGTGGAAAATGGCCTCATCCTGAGCAGGTCGAGCGTCCGTTACGACTGGTAACCGCTGGCCGTTCGCGCCATCAAAGGTGGCCCGTGAGCCACAAATGGAGTCTTCTATGTTCGAGACCAGAGCAATACAATCGTTGTTCAGCAGAGTGATACGCCGGGCCAGCTCATGATCCGCAAGGAACGCGCCCTTCTGGCCCTCGAAGACGGCACCGTGTACCGGGGCTACGCCTTCGGGCACCGGGGCGAAACGGTGGGCGAGGTGGTGTTCAACACCTCCATGACCGGCTATCAGGAGATCATGACCGATCCCAGCTACAACGGGCAGATCGTGTGCATGACCTATCCGCACATCGGCAACTACGGCGTGGCCATCTACGACATGGAGAGCAACAAGCCGTACGTGCGCGGCTTTATCGGGCGGGAGTTTTCCGCCGATTATTCCAATTACCGCGCCCAGCAGTCGCTGGAGAGCTTCATGCAGAGTCACGGCATCGTGAGCATTCAGGGCATCGACACCCGCGCCCTGGTGCGGCGGCTGCGCGAGGGCGGCGTGGTCAAGGGCGTGGTGGCGCACCGCAGCTTCACCCACCCGGAAGACGCCTACGGTGAGTTCAGCGTGGAAGAAGAACGTGCCCTGGTGGCCCGCGCCGTGGCGCACGAGGACATCGACGGGCGCGACATGACCCCGGAGGTCACCACGCCGCTGCCCTACGCCTTTCCGACGCTCAGGAGCGGCAAGCGCGTAGTTCTCATGGATTTCGGCATCAAACACACCATCATCGAGCGACTGAGCGAGGTCGGCATCGAACCCATCGTGGTGCCGGCCCACACCACCCCGGCGCAGGTGATGGCGCTGCAACCGCACGGCCTGTTTCTGTCCAACGGCCCCGGCGATCCCTCTGCCCCCAAGTACGCCCACCGCAGCACCTGGGAGCTGATGGGCCTGCTGCCGACGTTCGGCATCTGTCTGGGACATCAGATTCTGGGCCTCGCGGCGGGCGGGCAGACCTACAAGATGAAATTCGGCCACCGGGGCGGCAACCAGCCGGTCAAGAACCTGCTGACCGGCCACGTCGAGATCACCGCGCAGAACCACGGGTACGCCGTGGACCTGGAGACCGTGCCGGGAGGGCAGTTCGTGGCGACCCACGTGAACCTCAACGACGGATCGCTGGAGGGCATGGCGCACAGCCGATATCCGGTGTTCAGCGTGCAGTACCACCCGGAAGCCTCGCCGGGGCCGCACGACAGCCGCTACCTCTTTGACCGCTTCATCGAGGAGATCGACGCCTTCGACGGGCCGACGGGGGGCGTGGTGCAGAAGGCGTCGGCGGGCAAGCTGGGCATCTGAACCCGGCATTTTCAGGCGGTTCAGGTGTTCAGCTGACCCGTGGCCGCCAGAATCGCCAGCAGCGGCACCACCCTCGCACCGGGCACCGCGTACCGGCCCCGGCCCTCGGCCACCAGCCAGCCCGCCGCCTGAAGATCGCGCAGGTGGTGGTACAGCCTGCCGCTGCCGCTGAGGGATTCCTGGGTCTGCCACTGGGCCACCGTGCGCTCGCCCGCCAGCACCCGGCGCAGCAGTTCCAGCCGCAGCGGGTGACCGAGGGCGGCCAGCACCGGGGCCGCGTCCTGCCAGTCGCGGGCCAGCAGCGGCGCGGCGGGCAACCCGACCTGCCAGCCGTACTGCTCGCCGCCGGGCAGCGTCACGGCCCCGGCATACAGCACCTCGCCGCCCGGCATGGCGCGGCGGGCCAGCTCGGACAGCGCCCAGAGGTCTGCGGGCACCGGCAGGGTCTGCGGCAGTGCCTGAAGCGGCGTGCCCGGTGTGTCCCGCTGCCCTTCCAGCGCGGCCACACGTTGTTCCAGCGCAGCCAGCTGTTCTTTCAGCGTCACCGGTCTATGGGAGTGCCGCCCAGCGCCGTGTTCACCCTGGCGGCGAAATCGGGGCGCACCGCCGCTGTCACGGCGAACAGTTCGGCGGCCTGGGTCCACGCCTGCTCCCTGCTTGCAGGAATCCGCCGCAGGAAAACCGACACCACCCGGCGCTGCCCTGCGGCTGGCCCGACCTTGGGCAGCAGGTAGAAATTGTTGGTGTAGATGCCCGGCAGGCTGCCGCCCTTGGCCCCCAGCCGCTCGAAGCTGGCTTTCACGTCCGCGCCGTCCAGCGGCCATTCCAGATGCCGGGCCATGATGGCCGAGACGTCTGTATTCAGAAAGGTTCCGGTCATGACCCGCGCCATGACGCCGGCGTAATCGCGGGCCGTCCCGCGCACGGTAAAGGCGTCGCTCAGCCGGGCCTGATCGGCTGGACCGGGCAGCGGCGTCGCAGTGGGCCTGCTGCCAGGCGCTGGTGTAAGGCTTATCGCCTGGGCGCGGAAGGCTTCACGGCTGAGCTTGAAAGTGGCGCTGAGCCGCGTCCTGTCGTAGGCCCGGAACTCGCCTGAAATTGGGAACAGCGGCTCCTGGCCCTTCAGTCCGGCGTCATGGATAACCGCCTGAACCGCGTCCGCCCCGAGGAGTGCATAAATAAAGTCGGCGGCGGCGTTGTCGCTCTCGCGGATCATGGCCCCGGCGACCTGATCGAGCGTGTAGCCTGCTCCCGTTTTCAATGCCAGCCGTTTCAGCGCCGCCGGATGCGCCCCGCCGTCGGTGCCGGGCAGGTAGTACGCTTCCCAGTCGGCCAGTTTCACCGCCCGGACCGGGTCGAGCGTTCGGTTACTCACCGCGCGGGCGTAGGCGGCCAGCAACACGATCTTGCGGGTGCTGGCGAGCGGCATCGGCGCGTCGGGGTTGACCAGCACGCTCGGCTGCGCCGGGTCGGGCGTGCCGTCCGGGCGCACGCCATAGGCCACGACAGACACGTCTGCGGGCTGCTCGGTCAGCTGTAAAAGCAGTCCTGCCGGGTCGAGCGCGGGTTGGTCCTGCGCCAGCGCCAGCAGTCCGGCTCCTGCCAGAACCACAGCTCCAACCACGGGAAACGCCCAGCGCCTGAGCGGTGATTTGCGGTGGATCGCCATAGAAATACAGTAATACAGATTTCTGTGTTTTGAGTGAAGCGGCTGAAGGTTCTGCTGCGCCTGATCCTGGCGGCCCCATGACTCTGATAGACCCAATGCTTACAATGGGCAGGTGACTGTACCGTTAATCTTCCCGGCCACCAGCATACCTGCGCCGGACATGCCCCGCCCCTCCCAGACGGCGGCCCGCCTGAGCCTGGCGTTCGCTGTCGTGGCCGCGCTGGGCCTGTTTCTGCTGCCGTTCGGGACGTTCACCCGCAACTTCAATGCGGCGGCCACCATCCAGCGCTTTCCGGCGGGCGTGTTCGACTACACCGGCTTTCCGCCCGCAACCCTGCCCGCCGTGACCGCCTCTCTCACCTGTGGCTGGGTGGCGCTGGTCGCGCTGCTGCTGGTGATCTTTGCTTCTTCGCGGCGTCAGGGCTGGCTGTGGGTGGCCGGACTGGTGGCGCTGATAGCGACGGTGGCGAGCATCCTGCTGTGGGGAGCCAGTTTGCAGGGGGCCACAAATGAACTGCTTGCCAGGGGCGTGAAGCTGCGGCGCATTCCGTTCGCCACCGGGGGCGTCAACCTGGGGCTGGTGCTGGCGCTGCTGGCGGGGATGGTCAGCACCTCCTCGGGCCTGAGCCAGTACCCGGTCTGGTGGAACAGGCTCAACCGGCTGCGCGGGCTGCTGGTGCCGCTGGTCGCCGTGGCGCTCGCCATTCTTGTGGGCGCGGTGGTGGTGCTGGTGGTGCAGCGCGTTCCCGCCGACCCTTCGGTCAAGCTGAATCTGCTCAGCACCTTCGTGGGCAAGGCCGACGTGGTGTGGTTCGTGTTCTCCAGCCTGTTCGCGCCGCTCACCAGTCTGGCGGGCGCGGTGGACGCCCTCAAACTCTCGACGCCGCTGATGTTCACCGGGCTGTCGGTGGCGTTCGCGTTCCGGGCGGGCCTGTTCAACATCGGTGCGTCGGGGCAGCTGACGATGGGCGCGATCCTGGCGACGCTGGTGGGCGTGTACGCGCCGCTGCCGCCGCCCCTGCTGATCACCGCCTGCGTGCTGGCCGCAGCGGCGGGCGGAGCACTCTGGGGAGCCATTCCGGGGCTGCTCAAGGCCAGGTTCGGGTCGAGCGAGGTGATCAACACCATCATGCTCAACTACGTCGCCAGCGGTATTTTTATCTTTCTGATCGGCAGCAACACCTACCAGTTCTTCGGGCGCACCGTGACCATCCCCTTCAAGGCCGAGGGGTCCAACCCGAGCAGCCAGCTGCTGCAACCGGGCGCGCAGCTGCCGAGCATTCCGGCGCTGCTGGGGCTGAGTCAGGCCGGTCCGGGGCAGCTCACCCTCGGGCCGGTGTTCGCGCTGCTGGCCTTTCTGGGCGGCTACTACGGCCTGCGCCGCAACCGCTGGCGCGTGCCGATTGCGCTGGGCGCGGCCCTGCTGCTGGGCGCGCTCACGTGGCGAATCGGCGTGCCGTTGAACGTGGGCTTTGACCTGGTCAACAACCGCCTGAACGCCGCGCTGATTATCGCGCTGGCCGCCGCCGTGGGCTTCAGCGTGCTGATGTGGCGCACGGCCACCGGTTACGCGCTGCGGGCGGTGGGGCTGGCTCCCAGGGCCGCCGAGTACGGCGGCATCAGCGTGGCCCGCAGCACCGTGCTGGCGATGGCGATTGCCGGGGGCTTCGCCGGGCTGGCCTCGACCCACTACGTGCTGGGCGGGGCGCTCGACGAGTACCGCCTGAAGCAGAACCTGCCCGTGAACGTGGGTTTCGACGGCATCACGGTGGCGCTGGTCGGGCAGAGCACCCCGGTGGGCGTCGTTCTCGCCAGCGTGCTGTTCGGGACCTTCGACACCGGCAGCGTGGTGGTCGATCAGAAGCTCGACGGCGTGAACAAGGACCTCGTGACGGTGCTCAAGGCCCTGATCGTGCTGTTCATCGCGGCGGGCGG
>JANXWI010000400.1 GCA_025351205.1 Deinococcus sp. | reverse complement strand
GGTTGCCGCGCACGAAGTCGCTCAGCGGCTGTTCCAGCGCCGTACCCACGCTGCGGGCCGCCGCGTCGGTGGCCGGGCCGATGCCCAGCGTCACCACCTCCGGTGCCCGGATGAAGTTCAGGGCCAGCTGCGCGTCGGCCTCGTCGACCTGGACGTGGTACGGCAACCGCACCGCCACGAAGGTATACCCCTCGCCCCGTTCGGCACCGAGTTCAGCACCGAGTTCGGCAATGGCCAGCGCACACAGCCGCCCGGTCAGGCTGGAGTCCTGGCCGCCGGACACGCCAAGCACGAGGCCGCGCGCGGGCGTGCCGAGCAGGTACGCCTTCAGGAAGTCCACGCGGCGGCGCACCTCATGGGCCGCGTCGATGACGGACCGCACCCCCAGTTCAGCGATGATGCTGGCCTGGAGTGCGGTCACGCCCGGCGGCTGGTTCTCCAGCACCTCGTCTTCCACTATCCGAGTCATGCCCAAGTCTGCCACGCGCCCGGAAACACACCGTAGCCCGCCCCCGGTTCGGGATGGAAGCGCCAAGATGGAGGCGAGATGACGATTCCCGCGCCGGATGTCCAGACCCACCTGTCACCCCTGCTCACCGACCTGTACCAGCTGACCATGCTGCACGGCTACTGGATCGGCGGCATGCACCTTCAGAGCGCCGTGTTCGACGTGTCGTACAGGCGCAATCCCTTCGAGGGCGGTTACGCCGTCTGGGCGGGGCTGGAGACGGTACTGGACTACGTACTGGGCCTGCGCTTCGATGCGGCCTCGCTGGCGTACCTGGACGGCCTGAAGCTGTTCGGGCCGGACTTTCTGGCAGCTCTGGCCGGGTGGAGGTTCACGGGCAGCATGACGAGCTTCCCGGAAGGCTCGGTGGTGTTTCCGCACGAGCCGCTGCTGAGCGTGACGGCACCCCTGTGGGAAGCGCAGCTGATCGAGACCGCACTGCTCAACACCCTGAACTTCCAGACGCTGATCGCCAGCAAGGCCGCCCGCTGCGCGTCGGTGATCGGTCAGGCGGGCGAAGGCGGCACGCTGATCGAGTTCGGCACACGGCGCGCGCAGGGGCCGGACGGGGCGCTGGGTGCGGCGCGGGCCGCCTACATCGGCGGGGCGGCGGCCACCAGCAACGTGCTGGCCGGGCAGCGTTACGGCCTGCCGGTGGTGGGCACGCACGCGCACGCCTGGGTCGAGAGCTTCGAGGGCGAGCTGAGCGCCTTCCGGGCCTACGCCGCGCTGTACCCGGACGCCACCACGCTGCTGCTCGACACCTACGACACGCTCTCCAGCGGCCTGCCCAACGCCCTGACGGTGGCGGGCGAACTGCGGGCGCAGGGACACGAGCTGCGGGCGGTGCGCCTCGACTCGGGCGA
The DNA here is from genome assembly GCA_025351205.1 of Deinococcus sp. GTDB lineage: Bacteria > Deinococcota > Deinococci > Deinococcales > Deinococcaceae > Deinococcus. Next base: position 1,321 of record JANXWI010000400.1, on the reverse strand, counting down.
CCTGGCCTACCTGTCGCGGCGGGTGCGCTCCGCCCTGGACGCGGCGGGCTTTGCAGGCGTGAAGATCATGGCGTCCAACGACCTGTCCGAAGAAGTGATCCAGAGCGTGATCCGGGAGGGCGGGCGGCTCGACGTGTACGCCGTGGGCACCCAGCTCGTGACCGGGGGCGGGCCGGGCGGCGGGGCGCTGGGCGGGGTGTACAAGCTGGCCGAGCTGGCAGGGACACCGCGCATGAAGCTGACGGGCGACCCGGCCAAGACCAGCCTGCCGGGAGCCAAACGCGTGTGGCGCGGCGTGGACGCAGACGGACAGTCTGCCTGGGACGTGATCGGGCTGGCGGCCAATCTTCAGCCCCCACAGCCCGGCGAGCGCGTCAGTGACCCGTCCAACCCGCTCAGGAGCAGCCGTCTGCCGGGCGGGCTGGCGTGGCACGACCCCAGACAGACGGTGATCGAGCACGGCCAGCGCATCCAGCCGCCAGAGCCGTTGCCAGCCCTTCAGGCGCGGGCCAGAGCCGAGCTGTCCCGGCTGCCGGAGGGCACGCTGCGTCTGCTCAACCCGCACGCTTACCGGGTCAGCCTGAGTGCCGAACTCCAGGCCAGCCGCGACAGGCTGATCCGCAGCTTGCAGGGCGGCGATTCGGAGGCGGGTTGAAGGTTCTGTCAGGGTTCAGCCACCCTCCGCATTCCGCTACACTGCGCCATGCATCTACAGAGCATCGGGGCCGCCGAGACCGTGACGGGCAGTGGGCATTACCTGGAACTGGGCGGGGCAAAACTGCTGATCGACTGCGGGCTGTTTCAGGGCAGCGACGAGCAGGAGGCCCGCAACCGCGAAGCGTTTCCCTTCGAGGCCGCCGCCCTGGACGCCGTGCTGCTCACGCACGCCCACCTCGACCACGTGGGGCGGCTGCCCCTGCTGCACAGGCGGGGCTTCCGTGGCCCGATCTACTGCACGCCGCCCACCGCCGGACTGGTGGCCACCGTGCTGCTCGACAGCGCCCGCCTGCAACAGGAGGCGTACAGCCGTGAACTGCGCTGGGCCAGGCGCAGCGGCCACGAGTCGCAGGTACCGGAGCCGCTGTACGACGAGGAGGACGTTCACAATACGCTGGCGCTGCTGCGCCCGCAGCTGGAATTCGGTCAGACGCTCACGCTGGGCGCTTTAACAGTGCGGGCTGAGCGGGCCGGGCATATTCTGGGCAGCGCCTTTCTGGTGGTTACGGCGGGCGGGGAGCGCGTCGTGTTTTCCGGCGACCTCGGCAACCGCGAGAGTGGGCTGCAACAGGACTTCACGCTGCCGCCAGAAGCGGACGCGGTG
>JANXWI010000242.1 GCA_025351205.1 Deinococcus sp. | reverse complement strand
AATGCTCTAGTACATAGACAACCGATTAGGGCGGGGTGAATTTAGGCCGCTTCGCTCCCTCACCCTTGAGGGGGGAGGGCTGGGGAGGGGGTGAACGGGCTGGACATCCAATGACCTAAAAGAAGTTGGCCCCCTCTTGATCGGTTGACGGTGGACTAGAGCAGTTGTCATAATTACGCTGCCAAAATAACTGCCTTCTGTCAGCTCCATCATGCCAAATGCTTGACCAAATTCACTCGCTCTGCCCGGTCAAAAGCAAACCATTCTTTTGACAAATGCTCTGGTACACCGTCAACCGCTCTGCTCCAGGCGGCATATCCGGTACCCTGCCCGACGGTGTGCCCACGGTTGCAGAGCTTTTCATGAGGGTATGGGCGCTGTTATGATGGACGCAGAGCAACCTTAATCCAGCCTGAACCACCATAGCCAGTTCTTCAGAAAGTTATAAATCCCCCTCCTGCTGGCAGCTTGGCTCCCAGAAACCCACTCTTCAGGTACGGTTCAGCTCGCGCCAGGGAGGCCACCGCATGTCTGCACCCGCCGCCTTTCCCCGCAGTGTTCCCACCCTGCCCGGCGCGCCCCTGCTCGGCAATGCCCAGGAGGTGTCGCGCGACGTGCTGGCCGCTTTTTCCAGGGCGTTTGCGGAGCACGGCGATCTGGTGCGGCTGAAAATCGGGACCGGCACCCTGTACCTGGCCTCGCACCCTGATCTGGCGCAGCAGGTGCTGGTGGAGGGCGGCGCTACCTTCCTGAAGATGGAGCAGGCGGGCAGACCCTCGCAGGGCCTGGGGCTGCTGGGCGGCATGGGCCTGCTGACCAACCCCGACTTTAAACACTGGCGCAGCCAGCGCCGGATGATGCAGCCGATGTTTCACCGCGCGCGCCTGGCAGCAATGGGCGACCAGATGACGCAGGCCGCCGCGCAGATGATCAGGCGCTGGGAGACGCTGGAGACCGTAGACATCGACGCCGAGATGCTGCACGTCACGATGGACATCATCTGCCGGACCATGTTCAGCACCGACATCTCGGGCGACGCGGGCCGGGCGGCGCAGGCCTCCGAGGTGGCGCTCCAGTTTCTGACCAGACTCATCTTCAGCGCGGTCAAGCTGCCTGTAACATGGCCGCTGCCGGGCAACCGCCGCTTCGCGCGGGCCGTGGCGACCATCGACGAGATCATCTACGGGCTGATCGACGCCCGTGCAGGGCATGTGGGCCAGTTCGGCGACCTGCTCGACATGCTGCTGGAGGCCAGAGACGCTGACACGGGCGAGCCGATGAGCCGCCAGCAGGTGCGCGACGAGGTGGTCACGGTGTTCAGCGCGGGCCACGAGACCACCGCCCACAGCCTGGCCTGGACCTGGTACCTGCTGGCCCAGCACCCCGAAATTCTGGCCACGGTGCAGGCCGAGCTGGACACGGTGCTGGCAGGCCGACCACCCACCACTGCCGACCTGAACCTGCTGCCGTACACCACCCAGACCTTTCAGGAGGCGATGAGGCTGTACCCGGCGGCCCCGGTCATTCCGCGCCGCATAGAAGGGCAGGCCGAACTGGGCGGATATGCCCTGCAAGGCCCGGCCCGCGTCATCACCAGCGTGTACAACATCCACCGCCACCCGGACTTCTGGCCCGACCCGCTGCATTTCGATCCACTGCGCTTCAGTCCGGAAAACAGCGTGGGAAGGCACCGCCTGGCATACATGCCCTTCGGCGCGGGCAGCCGGATGTGTATCGGCAACCACCTCGCCATGATGGAAGGGGTGCTGCTGCTGGCGACGGTGGGCCAGAAGTACAGCCTGGAACTGCTGGGCAGCGCTCCGGTCATCCCAAAGATTGCTATTACCCTGCAACCGGTGGGCGGTATTCCCATGCGGCTGGTGGCGAGGAGCTAGCGCCTCAGGTGGCAGCCTCTCAAGTTACGGCGGCCAGCTGCGGCAGGTTCACGCGCCAGCTCTGCACCCGGCCCACCTGCACCGCCACGAAGCGCTCCAGCGCCCGCCACAGCTCGGTGCGGCCCTGTACGCTCAGCGGATCTTCCATCAGCTCCCGCACGCTCACCCGGGCAAAGCCGCGCAGGTAGTCCAGCACCTCGGGGCGGTAGGCGGGCTGGGCCGCGCAGGGACGGCACAGCAGCTGGCCGCTGTTGGGGTCGGGGTGTTCGGGGGCGGGCGCGCCGCACTGGGTACAGAAGGCGGTCTGCGGAATAAAGCCGGCCAGCGCCAGCAGCTTGTAGCTCATAACAAGCGCCACCCACTCGGGGTCGGCGTGCCGCGATACGCCGCGCAGGCCGCCCGCGTACAGCTCAAACGCATTCTGGCTGAATTCGCCTTCCTGAAACAGCAGGTCGGCCAGCTCCGAGAGCAGGTGGGCGTAGGGGTAACGCTCGGGGGCCGCCAGACCGGGCAGGGCACCTTCCAGGGCGGCCTGTCTGGCGGTTGCCAGGTCGCCGCCGGGGGTCTGGTAGACCTGCACCGTCACGTCGTGAAACAGGCTGAGCACGCTCGCCAGCGGGCCGCGCACCCCGCCACGGGCGATCAGCTTTAGCTTGCCCTGGGGGGTCAGCAGCGTCACGATGATGTCGCCTGCGGGCGTGACGTGCCGCCGCAGCACGATGCCGCTGCGGTTGGCGGTTCTGCTTCTCACAGGGTCAGGATAGCGTCTGGGCGAGAGAAAAGGGCGGTAGATTGCACGGTTGCCCGTCCCTGGTCCCTGCGCTGATGTTCTCAGGTCACCACACCCGCAGCTTTGCCCATCAGGCGGTGCTGGCCGCTGTCCAGCAGGGTCCGCAGCAGCCGCACCACCTCGTCCAGCTCGGTCTCGGTGTTGTACAGCGCCACCGGGGCCAGCCGCAGCAGGTCGGGTTCGCGGTAGTCGGGCACCACGCCCATTCTGCGCAGGGCCACCGACAGGGCGCGGGCCTCGGGGTGAGCGAGCGAGACGTGGCCGCCGCGCTCATGGTGTGCCCTGGGCGTCACCACGGCCATCTCGGGCAGGTGGCGGTCTGCCAGATTGATCAGGTGGTCGCTCAGGGCCAGGCTGCGGGCACGCACCTGCTGCATGTCCAGGTCCCCAAACACGCTCAGCGCCCCCTCCAGAGCGGCCAGCGCCAGGATGGACGGCGTGCCCATCTGGTAGGCCCCAGCCCCACCCGCCTTGCGGTAGCCGGGCGTCATCTCGAACTGGGTGCCCTTGTCGTTGCCCCACCAGCCGGGCAGGCCGGGGGTCAGGTGATGCCAGCGCTCATGCACAAACAGCCCGCCGGGCGCGCCGGGACCGGCATTCAGGTACTTGTAGTGGCACCAGACGGCGAAATCTGCCCCCACCTCATGAAAGTCGTGCGGCATCGCCCCGATGCTGTGGGCCGCGTCCCAGCCGATCAATGCGCCCGCCGCGTGGGCCGCCGCCGTGAGCAGCGGCACGTCCAGCCGCTGCCCGGAGCGGTACAGCACGGTGGGAAACAGCGCCAGCGCCACGTCGTTTCGCAGGGCGGCTTGCAGATCGCCTTGGTGCAGCGTATGCCCGTCACGGCTGGGCACCAGGCGCAGCTCGCCGCCGCCGCGCTCAGCCCAGGCCCCCAGCGCGTACAGGTCGGTAGGAAAATCGAGCGAGGTCGCCACAATCACCCGCCGCGCACCCTCGGGGCGGTACAGCGTGGAGAGCAGCGCGTGCAGGTTGGCCGTGATGCTGCCGGTGGCGATCACCTCGTGCGGCTGTGCGCCCACCAGCCGGGCAATGGACGGCGAGAGCGATTCGGCCAGTCCGTACCAGTCTTCCCAGCCCAGGGCGGCGTGGTGTCGCCACTGTTCCATCCGGGCCTGAACCCGCTGCTGCGCCGCGTGGGGCATCACGCCCAGGCTGTTGCCGTCGAGGTAGATGCCGCTGGGCATGGCGAACGAACTGCGCCTCACGCCCGTTCCGGTGCAGGCAGGTCGAGCAGCACCGCGCGGGCCGGAGCGCCGTCCGTGCCCACCAGCGGCAGCGGCAGGCACACCAGCTGATAGCGTCCGGGCGTGACGCCGCCCAGATTCAGCCCCTCCAGAATATGCAGGCCCGTTTCCATAAAGGCCGCGTGGGCGGGCAGCGCCGTGCTGCTCAGGGCGTCCACGCTGGGGCCGTCGGTGCCCACCAGCCGCACCCCCAGCGCGGCGGCCCGGCGCACGAAACCGGGGGTCAGGGCGGCGAAGTCCTGCGGAAAGGTGTCCCAGTGGGCTGGCTGCCCGGTGTAGAGCAGCAGGCGCTCAGGCAGGTCTTGCAGGCCGTCCAGCACGTCTGCGTCCACCGGACCGTGCCCGCGCACGTCCAGCAGCAGGCACGGCCCGATGTACACGTCCAGCGGCACGTCTTGCAGCCTGCTTCCGGCGTCGTCGTAGTGCCAGGGCGCGTCCACGTGGGTCCCGGTGTGGGTGGAGGTGGACAGCATGCCGGTGTTGACCGTGTCTCCGGCGGCGATGCGGGCACCCGCAGTCACCAGAAAGGGCGCGTCGCCCGGCCAGTTGGGATGCCCAGGCGTCAGGGCGCGGGACACGTCGCAGATGTTCATGCTGCGAGGCTACACGATTTCAGATGAACCGACTCCGCCCGGTCCGATCTGAGCCTGGGTCTGATTTGAACTGTCCGGCCCCAAACTGTCCGGCCCCAAACTGTCTGGCCCCGAACTGTCTGGCCCCGAACTGTCCCCCCCGGAGGCCCTGCCGTAGACTGCCCGCATGACTGACGCCAGCACGCCGCCCCTCGTTCCCCGCAACGCCAGCGAAACCCAGACCGAACCGACGCCGTTCGGCTACCGCCACGACTATCCGCCCACCCTGATGGCGGTGTTCGCCCACCCCGACGACGAGGCCTTCAGCGTGGGCGGCACGCTGGCGCACTACGCCCGCCGGGGCGTGAAGGTGGTGCTGGTGTGCGCCACGCGCGGCGAGGCGGGCAAGATCACCGACCCCAGCATGACCGTGACCGACCTCGGAGCACAGCGCGAGGGAGAGCTGCTGGCCGCCTGCGAGGCCCTGGGCATTCCCGCGCCGATCTTCCTGGAGTTCCACGACTCGGGCCGGGCCGAACGCGTGCGCCACGACGACCCGAAGGCGCTGATGAACGTGGACGTGTTCGAGCTGGAAGCGGCCATCCGGCCCCTGATCGCCCTACATCAGCCGCAGGTGCTGGTGACGTTCGACCCGCACGGCGGTTACGGGCACATCGACCACCTCCAGGTACACCGGGCGACCACCGCCGCCTTCTACTCCACCGGGCACCTGCCGCGCCCGCCCCAGCGGCTGTACTACACCGCCCTGAGCCACCAGGCCGCCGAGGGCATGGCGCGTTTCGGCATGGACCTCGATCCGCTGCTGTACAGCGTGAGCGACAAGAGCGTGGTGGTCCACATGGACGTGTCGCGCTACGCCGAACACAAGAAGGCCGCGCTGGCCGCGCACGGCACCCAGATGGGACCGGAAAGCCGCATGGGCCAGATGTCGCCCGAGGACCGCGAGATGATGGAGCAGCGCCTGCTGGGCGGAGAGAACTTCAGCCTGGGCGGCAGCCGCGCCTCGGTCCCCAGGTACCCGCTGGGCGGCCTCTTTGACGGCGTGGACTACGTGATGTACGTCGAAGACTCGATGGACGTCTGAGCAGGACAGCCGAGGCTCTGGGTCAACGGCGCGAACAGTTTAGAGGGACAGGACGAAGTAGATCAGGAAAACGCTGTCTGGGACGCCTGGCCTGTCCACCCCCTCCCAACCTCCCCCCTCAAGGGGGAGGGGCTAAAAACGTCGAGTTTATCGGCATTAGATTTCTCATTCTGGAAACTGTCAACACCATTGTTTAAGTCGGGGTAGAGAAAAGCCAAGGCCCTGGGTCAAAAACTGGTCGTCAGAATAAACTGGCATCCTCAAAAGACCACTGCCGCACAGCCTTCGGCGGATCAAAGCCGGCGGGCAAGCGTGGTCAACCGCGCTGTTCTGCCCAAGAACGCCCAGGCAGTTCCGCGACTGAGGCAAAGCCACAATTCTTCCAGCGTCAGGAAGCGGATTTCCGCCTTCCAGATGCGTAGAACCAGGGTCAATACCCCGCTGGATGAGCCGAGTCACCTTGCCAACAGCGCAGCGCTTGACGCCTCTGTTAAGCCCCCCCTGCCCCTCAGGGGTAGGGGGCAGGGGGGTGGGGTGAAAGCCAAAAGCACAAAGCCATACCCTCAAAAGCCAAATTTACGCAACAACTCCTGTGGGGGCCGTTTGGGCCGCCCGGTTACAGGATTAACCCACACCCACTCGGTCTGCCCGTCCACCAGCAGCTCACCCGTGCTGGCATTCACGATGCGGTTGTGCCGAATCGCCTTCAGCCCGCCGCCCTCGGTGATGCTGGTCTGGATGTCGATCTCGTCTTCCAGCCGCGCCGAGTGGTGGTAGTGCAGGCTGTGCTTGCGCACCACCGCCACGACGCCCAGCGCCGACATGACCGCAAATCCCGCACCCACAGCGTCGGCGTGGGCGCGGGCCACCTGCTCGATCCAGCCCAGGTACACCACGTTGTTGACGTGTCCCAGTTCGTCGAGTTCGGCGCTCTGCACGGTCAGTTGCAGCGCGAAGCTCCGCAGCCAGTAGGCGGGTACAGTTCCGATCAGGTCGGCGGTTGCCGGGTCGGTAGAAGAGGGGGCAATCAGAACCTGACTCACAGGACATGAGATTAGCGCACGCTGCTGACAGCCAGCTTACAATCCAGAGTCAATGCTTAATACTTGCCCGGCTCTTTACAACGCCCGCCTCTTTACAACGATGGGCAGCAGAATACGCTGATCTTCACGTTCAACGCAGATCGTCGAGCGAGGCCGCTTCCGAGAGGTCGATGGCCGTCACACCGCCCGCGTCGTGGGTGGTGTAGCTGATCTTCACTTTTTTGTAGGTGATGAGCATGTCCGGGTGATGCTTAACCGCCTCGGCCTGCTGCGCCACCCGCTCGGCGAAATGTACGCCGTCGAGGTAGGTGGGAAACGTCCACTCGCGCCAGATCAGGGCCGGGTCGCCCTGCCAGTCCTGCGGCATCCGGGCGGCCAGGACCTCGGCACTCAGCCTGATTTTGGCATCTACCTTGGCGGGGTCGGTGACTTTGGCGGGGTCAGTGGTTGCCGGAGTGCCTGGGACCGGATCAGGCTTGGACGGTGTGCCGTTCGGGTCACTGTTCCGGGTCATGGCGTCAGTCTACCCCGCCGCCCTCTCGTGCCCACTGCTATCCTGTCGCCCATGACCGCCACCCGCCCTGTCACCACCCGTATCGCCCCCAGCCCGACCGGCGACCCGCACGTGGGCACGGCCTATCAGGCGCTGTTCAACAGTGTGTTCGCCGCCCAAAACGGTGGCCGGTTCATCGTGCGGATCGAGGACACGGACCGGGGCCGCTACAACGCGCAGAGCGAGGGGCGCATTCTGGACATGCTCGACTGGCTGGGCATCGTGCCGGACGCCAGCCCGCGACGTGAAGACGGGGACGGGCCGTATGTGCAGTCGCAGCGGGCAGACCTACACCGCCAGTACGCCCGGCAGCTGCTGGACAGCGGCCACGCCTACCGGGCC
>JANXWI010000125.1 GCA_025351205.1 Deinococcus sp. | reverse complement strand
CCGCAGCCGTGAGCTGAACGACATGACGCGCCACGCCGAGCTGGACGCGCTGCGGGCGGCGGCGGCAGTGGTGGGGCCGTACCTGAGCGGCTGCACGCTGGTGGTCACGCTGGAACCCTGCCCGATGTGTCTGGGCGCGGCGCTGGAGGCGCGCGTCGGGCGGGTGGTGTACGGCGCGCCCAACCCGAAGGCCGGGGCGCTGGGCGGCGTGTCCGACCTGCTCGCCCAGCACTGGGGACACCGGCCAGAGGTGCGGGGCGGGCTGCGGGCGGGCGAGTCGGCGCGGCTGCTCAGGCGGATGTTTGCCGGGGTGCGCGGCGCGGCGTTGTGAGAATGGCCGGATAAAGGCAGTTGGATAAAGGCAGCCTGCTGATGACGCTACATGAACAAACTGAGGAGTAAACTCATGGTGTGCCGCTGAACTCATCTGTGAGACTCTTCGTTGGCCTGGTGGCCCTGCTGGCGATGCTGGCGGCGGCGCTGGGCGGGCACCCGGCGCTGGTGCTGGGCCTGGCGGTGCTGGCCTGCGCGGCACTGTGGGAGCTGCGCGAGCTGTGGCGAACCGTGCTGCTGGGCTGTCTGGCGGTGTCGCTGGTGATTTTGTTTGTGGCAGCGGGCAGCGGGCGCGACCTGTACACCCTGGCGGGCGGCCTGCTGCTGCTGGCCGGGCTGCTCCTGCTCACGGGCAGTCAGCGGCGGGCGCAGGGCGAGATGGCCCGCAAGCAGAACGTGATCCGGGCGCTGGAAAAGGGCAGCGCCGAACTGGCCGACGCCAAAGACACCGGCAGCGTGATCCGGGCCGGGGTGCAGACGCTCGACCAGCTGCGGGTCGCGCCCAACCTGGCCTTCGTGGCCTACCGCCGGGGCACGCCGCACGTGCTGGGCGCGCGCGGGGCCTTCACCGAACTGCTGGGCAAGCCGATCCTGCCCGGCAACGGCAAGGAGGACAGCCGCAGCGTGCAGGCCGATCACTGGGTGGCCGAACGCGCCCTGAGCCAGATTCCGCGCGAACAGCGGCAGTTTTTTCTGAGCGTGCCCGTCGAGGGCCTGTCGGGCCAGCAGCTCGGCCTGCTGCTGCTGGCCCGGCCCAGCCTGGGCGACTCGGCGCGCCAGGGAGATTTCCGCGCCGACGAGCGCAGCGTCACCTCGGCCTTCGCGCGGCTGTTCGGCTCGGCGCTGGGCCAGTGGCAGTCGATCCGCGAACTCCGGGACGCCAACGAGCTGACCCTGCGCTCACTCGGTTCGGCGCTGGAACACCGCGACGACGAGACCGGCGGGCACACCGCGCGGGTGGTCGATCTCAGCGAGAAGCTGGCCCGCCGCCTGGGCTGGAAGGAGGAAGAGGTCAAATCGCTGCGCTGGGGGGCCTACCTGCACGACCTGGGCAAGCTGGCGATTCCGGACGGCGTTCTGCACAAGCCCGGGCAGCTCACGCCCGACGAGCGCCGCGTGATCCAGAAGCACACCACCGTGGGCTACGACATGCTGCAAGACCTGCACTTCCTGCCCGCCGAGACGCTCGATCTGGTGCGCTACCACCACGAACGCTGGGACGGCCAGGGCTACCCGAGCGGCCTGCGCGCCCAGGACATACCGAGTACGGCCCGGGTGTTCAGCATCGTTGACGTCTATGACGCCCTGACCAGCGCCCGCCCCTACAAGGCCGCCTGGACCCGCGAGCGCGCCCTGAGCGAGATCAGGTTGCAGGGCGGGCGGCAGTTCGACCCCCAGTTCGTCGAGAGCTTCGTGCTGATGATGACCGAACAGGACGACGCCAAGCTGGTGCGTTAGCGGCGGCGCTGGACGACTTGGAGACGGGCTTCCTCCATCCACGTTCTGAACCTCGCTTTTTTAAAGGCAGCGCGCTTCTACCCGCTCTGGCGGCGTAGACTGCGCCCCATGACGGGTCGTGTAAAACTGGCTGACAGCGGGGCAGGAACATCGTGCTAGACGGAGTATTCAAGCTGCTGGGCGACTACGGCAACATGGTGCCGCGCTACACCGGGCCGCGCTGCCTGTCGGAGCGCCTGAGCGTGGGCGGCTGCGACCTGTGCCAGCAGGCGTGCCCGCACGAGGCCATCCTGATTCCGCAGAGCGTGGTGATCAATCCCTCGGCCTGTACCGGCTGCGGGCTGTGCGTGCAGGCGTGCCCGAGCGGGGCGCTGGAATACGACGTGACCGCGCCCCTGAACGCGGTGCGTGAGCAGAAAGCGGCCAGTGGACCACAGAGAGACAGACCACAGCCGGAGGCCACTCGGAGCGGAGCCGGACAGACGGGGGCCAAGCTGGTGTGCAGCAAAAGCGACGAGGGCGGCAGGACCCTGCCCTGCCTGGGGCGCGTCACGGTCAGCACCGTCATGGCTGCCGGGGCCTGGGACGTGCCGCTCACGCTTGTTCACGGCGACTGCGACGGGTGCAGCCTGGGTGGCCCGGGGGTTCCGGCCTCGGTTTCGCTCGTGATCGAGCAGGCCAACCTGTTGCGCGGGGCCACCAACCGGGCCGCGCAGGTGACGCTGCGGCCCCACGACCCCTCCCAGGCCGCAGGTGGTGAGCAGGTCAGCCGCCGGGGCATGTTCGGGGCGGTGGCGCGCGGCGCACGCAGCACGCTGGCCCAGAGCATTCCCGATTCGCCGCTGCCGTTTGTCGACTGGTCGGAACCCGCAGACCGGATTCCCGCCGAGTGGCAGTGGCGGGTGCGCGCCCTGCGCCCGGCCCCGGCCCCGGAGGCGGCGGTGTACTGGCCCGCCCCGGTGGTGGACGACGCCTGTATCGACTGCCCGGTTTGCGCCAACGTCTGTCCCACCGACGCCATCACCCGCGAGGTGCAGCCCGACGGCGGCGTGACGCTTACCCTCTCGCTGGCCGCCTGCACCGGCTGCCGCGCCTGTGAACGCTCCTGCCCGCCCCAGGCCATCGGCATGCAGGAGCACTGGCGCTTCGACGCGCTGGAGCAATTGATTCTGCTGCGCGACTCGGGCAATATTCTCCAGTGAGCGGCTCGACGTGAATATACAGGAGCTGGACGCAGCGCCAAACAGCCGCCCCATCGGCGTTTTCGATTCGGGCGCGGGCGGCCTGTCGATTCTGAGCGAATTGCAGAAAGCGCTGCCCCACGAGGACTTCCTGTACTTTGCCGACAGCGCCCATTGCCCCTACGGTGAGCGCGCTCCAGCCGAGATAGAAGCCCTCACGCTGCGGGCCGTGCAGTGGCTGGAGGCGCAGGGCTGCAAGCTGGTGGTGATCGCCTGCAACACCGCTTGCGCCTTCTCGCTGGCCTCGGTGCGGGCGGCAGTCGGCATTCCGGTGGTGGGCCTGGTCCCGGCCCTCAAGCCCGCCGTGCAGCACACCACAAGCGGCGTGGTGGCGGTGTTCGCCACGCCGGTCACGCTGGAAGGCTCGCTGCTGCGGGAAGTAACCCGGCAGTTCGCCGACCCCGCAGGCGTGAAGGTGCTGAAACTCTGGCACCGCGACCTCGTGCCGCTGGTCGAGGCCGGACACGCGGACGCGCCGCAGACCCGCGCCCTGCTGCGTGAACTGCTCACCCCACTGGCGCAGGCCGGGGCCGACGCGCTGGTGCTGGGCTGCACCCACTACCCGTTCCTGGTTCCGGCCATCCAGGCCGAATTTGGCGACACCTTCACCTTGCACGACTCCGGGGCGGGCGTGGCAAAGCAGACCAGGGCGCTGCTTGAGCAGGCCGGACATCTGAACCCCGGCGCTGCGCCCGGGCAGATCAAGCCTGGGCAGGTCACGCTCTACACCACCGGCGAGGCGCGGCAGGTGGCCGAGGTCGCGGCGCAACTGTGGCCCGGAGACATCAGGGTATGTGCGCTCAGTCTGCCAGAAGAGGTCCTGGCATGACGGAACTCACTCCTGTCAGACAGGGCCGGGGCGCACTGGAATGTCGCCCGCTCGTGGTAGAGCGCGGGGTCAGCCGCCACGCCGAGGGCAGCGCCCGCCTAAGGCTGGGCCACACCGAGGTGCTGGCGACGGTCACGGTGGAGCAGCGGGTTCCGGCGCACCAGAGGGGCCAGAAGGAGGGCTGGCTGATGGCCGAATACTCCATGCTGCCGCGCAGCACCCAGGACCGGATGCCGCGTGAGCGCAACCTGCAAAACGGGCGGCGGCACGAGATTCAGCGCCTGCTGGGCCGCAGTTTTCGCAGCGCCATCGACCTCAAGCCTTTTCGCAACCAGACGCTGATCATCGACTGCGACGTGCTGGAAGCCGACGGCGGAACCCGGGTGGCCTGCGTGCTGGCGGGCTACGCGGCGCTGCATGACCTGTGCCAGAAGCTGATCCAGGGCGGAACGCTGCGCTACTCACCGATCCTGCACCCCATCGGGGCGGTGAGCGTTGGGCTGGTCGGCGGTGAGGTTCGCCTCGACCTCGACTACAGCGAAGACGCCCGGGCCAGCGCCGACCTGAACGTGGTCGCCACTGCCGACGGGCGCATTCTGGAGGTGCAGGGCGGGGCCGAGGGGCCGCCCATCGACCCGGAAACGTACATGGCGATGCTGCGGGCGGGCGTGACGGGGGCCGGACAGTTGCTGGCCGAGGTGCAGCGGCAGTTATAAGATGGATGCAGCCGTCAGATGGAGGCACCTGTGAGACTGTGGCAACCGTGATCCGGAGATAGCTGTGGCTTCGGAGCCATCGCCACACAGACGGAAGCAACGGTCAGAAGCCAGACCGCCGCCGAGGTCATGGGTAAATCCGGCAGCCCAAATCTGCAAGCTGAAGTCTGCAATCTTAAGCCTGCCAGTCCAACTCTGGCAGTTCCGGGGTGAGTCCTCCGGTAGAATGCGCCCCATGAATCTGGACCCGTCCGCATTTCCCGAATACAACACCGCCGAAGCTGGACCTATGCGCGTGGTGATCGCCACCTCCAACCCCGGCAAGGTGGCCGAGATCCGCGAGGCGCTGTCCGGGCTGGGCTGGGAGCTGCTGGCGCTGAACGACCCCAGCCTGCCCGAGATCGTGCTGCCCGAGGAGACCGGGACCACCTACGAGGAGAACGCCGCCCTCAAGGCCTGCGCCGCTGCGGTGATCAGCGGACTGCCCGCGCTGGCCGACGACAGCGGCCTGGAGGTGGCGGCCCTGAACGGCGAACCCGGCATTTTCAGCGCCCGTTTCGGCAACCTGGATACGGCCAACGGGCGCAACCTTCATCTGCTGGAGCAGCTGCGGGGCAAACCTGACCGCAGCGCCACGTTCGTCAGCGTGCTGCTGCTGGCCTACCCCGACGGGCACCTGGAGAGCTACCGGGGCGAGGTGGAGGGCCAGATTCTGGAGGGGCCGCGTGGACCGGGCGGCTTCGGCTACGACCCGCTGTTTCTCTTGCCAGACGGACGCAGCATGGCCGAGCTGAACGTGCCGGAAAAGCGGGCGGTGTCGCACCGGGGCCGTGCCCTGGAGGCGCTTAAAGCGGCCCACGCCAACGGCGCACCGAAGCGCGAGATCAGCCGCCTGGAATAGCTTCATGAGATGGCTGACGCTGCACTGACCCTGCTCTGACATGGTGAAGCTCAGGAACCCCTGATGCCCATGTTCTGTCAGCTCCCGGTCTGTCCACCCTGCCACTCTGTGTACTGGGCAGGCCGGATTTCGTGCGTGGACAGCCTCGGCGGGCATCCTGCTCCGGCCTCAGCGTCCGGCTTCGTCCTACAATCAAGGCGCTCACTCCGGAGGCCCATTCATGAAGCGTCCACTCAACATCCTGCTGACCGTGCTGCTGCTGCTGGGGCTGGGATTCGGCATCTACGTCAGCGTGCGCGGACAGTTCAGCGCCCGCAGCGTGGTCACGGTCAGGGGCGTGATCGGCAGCGAGAAGGAAGATTTTTTTCGTGACCCGGAGGTGGTCGCCGCGCTGCTCAAGCGGCAGTTCCGGGTCGAGTATGTCAAGGCCGGATCGCGCGAGATCGCTGGTCGCGACCTGAACGGCCTCGACTTCGCCTTCCCCGCAGGCGTGCCCGCCGCCGACGCCCTGAAAAAACGGGTGAAACCGCAGCAGACCTACGACGTGTTCTATACCCCGGTGGTGGTCGCCAGTTTCCAGCCGATCTTAAAAATTCTGGAGCAGAACAACCTGGCAAAAACGCAGGGCAGCTACGGCACGCTCGACATGCAAGCTCTCCTGAGGGTGATGGAGGCGGGCACGCGCTGGACCGCCCTCAAGGGGTCGGCGGCCTATCCGTCGTCGCGCAGCGTGCTGGTCAGCACCACCGACGTGCGCAAGAGCAACAGCGCCGCGATGTATCTCGCACTCGTCAGCAGCATTCTGAACGGCGGGCAGGTGGCGCAGGCCAGCGACCTGGATCAGAACTTTACCTCGCCCAATGGCCTTCAGGAAGGCACCCAAGGCACACTGATGCCCCAGGTTGCTCCGCTGTTCCTGCGCCAGGGCTATCAGGAGAGCAGCAGCGCCGGGCCGTTTGAGGATTATCAGGCGCTGGGGGCAGGCAAGACGCCGCTGGTCAACATCTACGAGTCGCAGTTTCTGGCCGCCGCCCGCGAAAAGACCCTGCCGCAGGGCGCAGTTCTCCTGTACCCGCAGCCGGGAATATTTACCAAGCACGTGCTGATTCCGCTCACGCCCGCTGGGGCGCGGCTTGGCGAGGCTCTGACCAGCGACCCGGAGTTGCAGCGGCTGGCGGCCCGCGCAGGCTACCGCACCCGCGACGCTTCCCTGTTCATGGCCCAGGTCAAGGCGGCGGGTGTGAGCGTCCCGGCCAGCATCCTTGACACCGCCGATCTGCCCAGTCAGGAGGTGATGGAGGCCATGATCGGGAATATCGAGGCGCAGTATCCGAAGTGAGGACCTCTGGCGCGTAGCTTGTGGCCCGTAGAAACATAGGTCGTTTCGGGCGGGCAGGGTTGACTCAGGCAGGTGACGACACCACGAGAACATGACCGCTGGGAATTCCTTCTCCCGGATTCCCGGCTCACGACACTGACGAAGATCAACACATTCGCCCTTCCCACAAGCTACAGGCCACGCGCCACACGCCCTTCCCAGGAGGAACACCATGACCGACCCCAACCTGCCGCAGCTCACCCCGCCCGAGTCGCTGACCGCTCCGGCCCCGGTGCCCGTCGTGACGCCTCAGCAGAGCGACGACATGGTGCCGATCAGTCCGGCGGCGCAGGCGGGCTTAGACGAGCGGGCGCAGACCTTCCTGAGCGGGCTGCTCAGCGCCGACAGCCATAGCGGGGTGTTTCAGGAGAAGGCCAACGCCATTCACAACCTGGGCCAGGACGAGATCCGGCAGGCGGCCAGCATGTCGAGCCGGATGCTGGACCGGCCCATGCGCGAGACCAACCTGGGCACGCTCTCGGAGGGCGCTCAGGTCGCCAAAGGTCTGACCGACCTGCGGCGCACCGTCGAAGACCTGGACCCCAGCCGGGCCGGAGACCTGTTCAGCGTGCGAAAACTGCTGGGCATCATCCCGTTCGGCGGCAAGATCGAGGCCTACTTTGATCGCTACCAGTCGGCCCAGAGCAACCTGAACGCCATCCTGAATACGCTCGCCAAAAGTCAGGACGAGCTGCGCAAAGACAACGCCGCCATCGAGCAGGAGAAGGTCAACCTCTGGGCGCTGATGACCAAGCTGCGCCAGTACGTGTACGTGGGCCGCGCGGTGGACAGCGCCCTGACCGAGCGGCTGGCAGCTCTGGACAGCACCGACCCCGAGAAGGCCCGTATCGTGCGCGAGGAGCTGCTGTTCGCGGTGCGCCAGCGCGTGACCGACCTGCTCACGCAGCTGGCCGTGAGCGTGCAGGGCTACCTGGCGCTCGACCTGGTGCGGCGCAACAACCTGGAGTTGATCAAGGGCGTGGACCGGGCCAGCACCACCACCGTTTCTGCGCTGCGCACGGCGGTCATCGTGGCCCAGGCGCTCGCCAACCAGAAGCTGGTGCTGGATCAGGTCACGGCGCTGAACAACACCACCGCCAACATGATCGAGGGCACCAGCAAGCTGCTGAGGACCCAGGGGGCGCAGATCCAGGCCCAGGCCGGGAGCGCCACCATCAGCATCGACAGGCTCAAGGCGGCCTTCGACAACATCTACTCGGCGCTCGACGACGTGAGCACCTACCGGCTGCGGGCGCTCGACACCTTCGAGCGCAGCATCGTGACGCTCCAGACCCAGGTGGACGGGGCGCAGAAGTACCTCGACAAGGAACGCAGCCGCGCTTCGAGAGAGGTGCAGCAGGAGCTGAAGGTGGCGGGCGGCGGGGGAGACCTGAAGCTGTGAGGTTGCTTCCGGCCCTGCTCCTGCCGCTGCTGCTGGCCGCCTGCACCAAACCTGAAACCGCGCTGACGGTGCTGGGCGGCAGCGAGCTGGCCGATCTGAAACCCATTCTGGAAGACGTGGCGAAAAGCACGGGCGTGAAGCTGGACATCACCTACACCGGAACGCTCGACGGCACCGAGCAGCTTTTGACCGGCCCGGCTTCAGGACAGGCCGCGCCGGATCTGGTGTGGTTTTCCAGCGCCCGCTACCTGCAACTCCAGGGCGGGCTGAAGGGTCGGCTGCTGGCGTCCGAAAAGATCATGCTCTCGCCGGTGGTGCTGGGCGTGAAGGCTTCGGACGCGAAGAAGTGGGGCTGGAGCAGCGGCAAGGTGAGCTGGAAGGACGTCGCGGCGCGGGCGGCCAGCGGTGAACTGAAGTACGGCATGACCAACCCGGCGGCCAGCAACAGCGGCCTGAGCGCATTGATCGGCGTGGTGGCGGCGCTCAGCGGCAAGGGCGACGCCATCACGGCCTCGGACGTGACCGCGCCCGAGCTGAAAGGGTTTTTCAGAGGTCAGGCGCTGACGGCGGGGTCGAGCGGCTGGCTGGCCGAGGCCTACGTGCGCGACCAGGCGAAACTGAACGGCCTGATCAATTACGAATCGGTGCTGCTCAGCCTGAACGCGGGCGGCAAGCTGAACGAACCCCTGACGCTGGTGTACCCGGAAGACGGCCTGATCACCGCCGATTACCCGCTGCTGCTGCTGAACAAGGACCGGCAGCCAGAATATGCGAAGCTCGTGGCGGCCCTCAGGTCGCCCGACATCCAGCGGCGCATCATGAATGAAACCAGGCGCAGGCCCGTCAACCCGGCGGTGGCCCTGAGCAGCGCCTTCCCGGCGGGGCTGAACATCGAGCTGCCCTTTCCCGGCAGCGCCGAGGCCGTGAACGCGGTGCTGACCGCCTACCTTCAGGACACCCGGCGGCCCGCCAACACCATCTTCGTGCTGGACACCAGCGGCAGCATGGGCGGCGAACGCATGGCGTCCCTCAAGGCGGCGCTGCTGGGGCTGAGCGGCACCGACACCAGCCTGACCGGGCGGTACGCGGGCTTTGCCAGCCGCGAGCGCGTGACCTTCATTCCGTTCAGTTCAGACGTGAACCCGGCGCAGACCACCGAGATCGGCGCGGGCGACAAGGCGGCGGCCCTCTCCCAGCTCAGCCAGCAGGTCACGGCGCTGTCACCGGGCGGCGGAACCAACATCTACGGGGCGCTCCAGGCCGCCTACACCCAGGCCGGACAGGCCCCGGCGGGCCGCTACACCAGCATCGTGCTGATGACCGACGGCGAGAGCAACGAGGGGCCGAGCGCGCGCGAGTTCGAGGATTTCTACAACGGCCTGCCCGCTGCGGCAAAGGCGGTCAAGACCTTCACCATCCTGTTCGGTGACGGCAGCAAAGACGCCATGAACCAGATCGCGACCCTGACCGGGGGCCGCACTTTCGACGGCACCAAGGATTTACAGGGGGCGTTCAAGCAGATCCGGGGGTATCAGTGAAGTACCTGACCTCTACCCGGCACCTCGTGGGCGCGCTGCTGGCGCTGCTGGGGCTGGGAGCCTACTTCCTGGGCTGGCTGGGGGCCTGGTGGCTGCCCATCGTGGTCGGGCTGTACCTGGCCGGGGTGCTGCTCACGCCTGCCCGTACCCGCACAGACGTGCAGCTGGCCCAGGAGAGCAGCATCGATGATCTGAGCAGTGAGTTGAGGGGTTTCGTGCGCGGCCTGCGCGGCAAGGTGCCACAGGAGCTGCTGGAGCGCACGCAGGGCATCGAGAAGCAGCTTCAGGCCATCCTGCCGCGCCTGGGCAGATTGGAGGCGCAGGGCGACCCCAACGCCTTCACGGTGCGTCAGGTGATCACCGACTACCTGCCCGGCACCTTCCGCAACTACCTGAACATGCCGCCCGAATTGCGTGCCCAGGCCAGCGCGAGGCTGGGCAGGAGTCCGGACGCGGTGGTGGCCGAACAGCTTGACCTGCTGAGCAACACCCTGGACCGGGTGAGCGCCGACACCATCAGCGGCGACGCCGACGCCCTGGCAGCCAACGGCAGGTTCCTGAAGGAGAAGTTCGGCAGGCCCGACCTGGAGCTGTGAACCTGGCCTGGGCGCAGGGTTCATGGGCCACCTGCTCCTTGACCACATCTCGACGTTCAACCCGTTTGAGGCGCACGTTCTGGCGCGTAGCACAGCATCACCACACCTGACGAGAAGGCGCGTGATTCTGTGAGCCTGAGCGTGGCCGGAGTGGGGCCGCTGAACAGCCGTTTCCCGCCGCCCACCACCACCGGGTAGACCAGCAGGCGGTAGAGATCGACCAGACCGTGCGCCATCAGGGTTTGCACCAACATCGCGCTGCCGTACACCAGGATGTCGCTGCCAGTTCCTTCCATAAGTCGGCCTTCCTTGAGCTGGCGCACCTGCCGGGCCACGTCACCGACCAGCAGGCTGGAATTGTTCCACTCCAGCGAGGTCAGGGTCGAGGAGACGACGTGCTTGGGCAGGCTGTTCATGAGGTCTGCGCCCTCGTCGGTGCTGTTCGGCCAGGCGGAGGCGAAGCCCTCGTAGGTCACGCGGCCCATCAGCAGCGCGCTGCTGGCAAGGCTTTCGGCCTGCTTGATCTCGGCGATCTCGTGGTTCCAGTAGGGCGCAGTCCAGCGCGGCTCTTCCATTACGCCGTCGAGGGACAGAAATTCGGTGACGATCAGGTTTCGCATGGGCAGGCTCCTTGTCAACTTCAGGGTCTGGACTGGAGGACTTGTGCTGGACCTCACGCCGTCGCGGCCAGATACGTTTCCAGCTTGTCGAAGGTGCCGCCCCAGCCCTGCGTCATGCTGCCGAAAGCTCCGGCGAAGGTCTGGCGCTCGTTTTCGCTGGCATTGACGGGTTGAGCGCTCAGAATCACGGTGGTCTTCCCGTCTTCTTCGCTGAAGGCCACAGTCGAGAGGGTTTCCAGCGGCCAGTCGGCGGCCATCGGGTGGCGGTCCAGCCCACCGGCAGCGTCGGAGAACGACTGGACGAATTCCAGAAAGTCTGTCGGAGTGGCTGTGCGGAAGACCCACTTGCCCCACATCTCCAGGCCGTCCGGGGTCCGCAGGCCATAGTGAAAAACGCCGCCTGGGCGCAGATCAAGGCTGCTGCTGAGCTGGGTCATGCCCGCCGGACTCATCCACTGGCCTAGGTGGGCCTGTTCTGTCCAGACACGCCAGACGAGTTTACGCGGAGCGTCGAAGGTACGGCTGGTGGTAAACAGCGGCGCGGGTCCATCGGTCATGTGTCTTCTCCTGTGTGTGTCTGCTGCGCCTGAAGCTCTTTCAAGTAGGTGTCCAGGCGCTCTAAATTGCCTTCCCAGAACTGGCGGTACTCGGCGGTCCAGTCGGCCACCTGCCTCAGCGGCCCGGCGTCGAGCTTGCAGGGCCGCCACTGGGCCTCGCGGCTGCGGGTGATCAGCCCGGCGCGTTCCAGCACTTTCAGGTGCTTGGTCACGGCAGGCATGCTCATGGCGAAGGGGCCTGCCAGCTCGGTCACCGAATGTTCGCCCGACATCAGCCGCGCCAGAATGGCCCGCCGGGTGGGGTCTGCGAGGGCCGCGAACGTGAGGCTGAGCGGATCGGTGGGCAAGGGCACCTCCTGAATCAGATTGATCTGCTAAGAAACCAATCGGTTAATTAACCTGTCGGTATATTAGGCCCCCCAGATGCTGGCCTGTCAAGCCCTGCGAGTATCGTTGCAGACCCGCCCCTTCATTGCCTGTACCCTTACGGGCGTGAAACTGTATACCAAGACCGGAGACGGCGGCCAGACCGGGCTGTACGGCGCAGACCGCGTGAGCAAGGCCCACCCGCGCGTGGAAGCCTACGGCACCGTGGACGAGCTGAACAGCCTGCTGGGTCTGGCCCGCGCCCACAACACCCGCTCGCACAAGCCCGACGACGCCATCGACGCCGATCTGGAATACCTGCAAAACGCCCTGTTCGACCTGGGCGCGGACCTGGCGACCCGCTCTGACAGCCCATACAGCAAGAACGTGGCCCGTATCGACGAACAGGACGTGCTGCGCTTAGAAGGGCTGATCGACGGTTATCAGGAGGGCGTACCGCCGCTGACACAGTTTATTCACCCAGGTGGTACGCCCGCCGCCGCCACGCTCCAGGTAGCCCGCAGTGTGGCCCGCCGCGCCGAGCGCGAGGTGATCCGGCTGATGGCCGAGGAAGAGGTGAACTTGCAGGCACAGGTGTACCTGAACCGCGTGTCGGACCTGCTGTTTATCATGGCCCGCGCCGCCAACGCCCGCTCAGGCATAGGCGAGGAGCTGTGGCACGTCAAGAAGCGGCGCTAATACGCCGACGTTCGCTGCTCCAACTCGGCCAGAAAGGCGGCAGCCAGTTCGGCTTCCTGTTCGTTGAATACCCTTATGCCGTGTTGTTCGAACAGTTCGGTGGTGACGCCCCGGCCAGCCTTCATCCGGCCTGAAAAGTCGCCCTGGTACAGCAGATGGACCCCGCACGAGGGACTACCCTCCTTGAGGATCGCCGCCCGGATGCCCAGCCGCTGTGCCTCCCGGAGCGCCCTGTGTGCCCCAAGAATGAAAAATTCTGTCACTACGTTCCCATCTTGTTCTATGACCTCGGCCCGCCCGGCCAGCACTTCCGCTCCGGTGCCGTCAGGAATTTCGGCGGGTGGGCGCGGCACGGGAAATCCTCCGGCCAGTTCTGGGCACAAGGCCACCAGACGGCCCTCTGCCTGCCAGCGTCCGAACAGGTCCAGCTGGGTCCAGGCCCCCAAAGCGTCGGTAGCGTTGTAGCGGACCTTCTGGCCGACCAGGCAGGCGCTGATGAGAAGGCGTTCCATGGCCTATTTTAGGGTCTGTGCGACTCTGCCTCTGTACGCCCTCTGGCGGGAACGCGCGGGGTCAATCCATTTTCAAAAACTTCAGAATTCCCCTGGCAATCGCGCCCGCGACCCGGTCACGGTACCCGGCCTGGGCCAGCTTTGCGCCCTCGCCGGGGTTGCTGCCAAAGCCGATCTCAGTCAGGATGGCGGGCACGGTGGGGTTGCGGATCACGTAGAAGGCGTCTGCCTGCACGCCTCGGTTGCTGGCCCCGGTCATGCCGATCAGTTGGGTCTGCACGCTGCGGGCCAGCTGGGCGCTGAAGGCCAGCTTGGCCTGTGAGAGCAGGTCGCCCATCAGGCTCTGCGCGGTGCTGCTGGCCTGCCGGGTCAATTCCTGCCCGGTGCTGCCGCCACCGTTCTCGAACACTGCCACCGAGCGTTTGGAGCTGCCCAGCGTGCTGCCGAAATAATACGTTTCGATGCCGCTGGCCGCGCTGCTACCACTGTTGACGTGAATGCTGACGTAGGCGTTCACGGTTCCCGCCCTCGCCAGTCTCGAGCGGTCCTCCAGATCGGCGCGTTTATTGACCGAAAGCTGCGTGTCGCTGGAACGCACCATGATCACGTCCACGCCGCGCTGCGTCAGGTACTTGCGCACCCGCAGGGCCACGTCGAGCGTCACCTCCTTTTCCGTCACCCAGCGGCTGACCATGCCCGAGTCCACGCCGCCGTGCCCGGCATCGAGCACCACCGTCAGGGTCGGCGGCTTGGCGGTGCTGGCGGGCCGTACCACCGGGCGGGCAGACTTGCCGGAAGCGGTGGTTGCAGGTGTTGTGGCAGCGGGCCTCGCGGCGGCAGGGGCACCACCCAGCGGCACGTCAATCACCAGGCGGTTGGGCTGCCCGCCACCCGCCGGAAACACCCTGGCCGCCGCAGACTTCACGCCGGGGGCCAGCTGCACGCTGATCTTCCTGCCGCCCTGCACGTACGACGCCACGCCGGGCTGGTTCAGCTTGCCCCGCTCGGCCTTCAGCGGCACCTTCAGGGTCACGTTCAGCACCCTGCTGCCCCCGGACCCGGCGCTCAAGGCGCTGCTGAGCGTGCTGGGCGCGGGCAGCACGAAGACCAGGCGGGTAAAGCCGTCGTGGCTGCCGATGCGCGGCGCGGCAGAGGCGCTGCCCAGCGTAGGCAGGGCGGTCAGGGTCAGGCCAGCCAGCAGCAGGCCGGAACACAGCAGGGGCAGAGAGCGCTTCACTGGGCGCGAGTCTAGCGGATTTCGCGGTGAGGAGCGCGGCCACTGTTCTCAGCCTGGCCGTTCAGGGCTGCGTTTTTGCTGCGCCACTTGCCAGGGCGTGTGCCGGGGGCACTGCCCCGACCACGCCGCCGTCGGCCTCCAGCAGCACCTGCTTCATGGCGGCGTTGATCCAGACAAATGCCGCGCCCGTGTTGGGCATGGTGTACTGCTGATCCGCGCCGTGCTGCATGAAGGCGTACACCACGTCCCCGCCGCCCGCCGTGTGCAGGTAACCGCTGAACGTCAGGGTGCGCCAGCCGTTGCCGCCCTTACCCCCGAACACGGTCATGGGCACGTGCAGGCGCGAGCGCCCGAAGCCCGTCGCCATCAGGCCTCGCTGAAGCTGCTGGCTGCCCGCGCTCAGACCGCTGCGCAGAAACTCGGCGGCGACCAGGTGGGCAAACTCGGCGGGCGTGCTGACGTTCTGGGTCCCCAGGTCGGTGCCTGGGGCGTAGCGGTGGTCGAAATAGTCGTCCAGCCTGCGTTGCAGAGAATCGGCCCGGTTCTGCCGGGCGTCGGCGTCGAGCGCCTGGGCCGCCTGGAACAGGGCTGGCCCGCGCATGGCCGCGAAGCTGGCCGCCCCCGGAAAGCTGGCCGACAGCCCGGCCTGGGCCGTCCACCAGTCCTTGGTCGGCAGGATCAGGCGGGTGCGGCACAGCCCCAGGTCGTCGGCCAGCTGCTGCACCGCCTGTAGCCCCACGCGGCGGTGCAGCAGGTCTGTGGCGGTGTTGTCGGAGTTGTGAATCATGCGCCCGGCCAGGGTCAGCACGTCGCTGTGATCGAAAGGGTAATCGCCCAGGCTCTGGCTGCCGGGCGTCACGTCGAAGCGTTCGGACAGCCGCAGCGTGCCCGCGTCCCTCTGCTTCAGCAGTGCCCACAGCACGGCCTGCTTGTAGGCGCTCGCCAGCGGAAACAGCTGGGAGGGGCTGTGCGACACCGCCCGCAGGGGTTGAAGCGTGAGCGGATCGATGACCGCCACGTACAGGCCCAGCCTTCCGCTCAGGCGGGCGGGTGCAGGCGGGGCCTCGCTGCCGGCGGGCGCTTCCAGGCACGGCACGCCCACAGACACGCTGGCCGCCTGCCGGGTCGGGGTCTGCTGTGTCTGGCCTGTCTGTTGTGGCTGGCCTATCTCCTGTGTTGCAGCCTGGGAACCTGCTTTCTGAACCCCGAGGTGGCCCCCGGTGTACGCCAGCCAGCCCGCGCCCGCTCCCAGCAGCGCCGTCAGCAGCACTGTCGTCAGCAGCACTGGACCCAGGTGGACGCGCCGCCGGGGACTTCTCAGCCGCATCAGCCCAGGGGTTCCGTATTCAGCGTCCCCGTATTCAGCGGTTCCAGGGCCAGTCCGTAGGTGCCGGGGCCGGTGTGGGTGGCGATCACGGCCCCGAACTTGTGGTTGCCGAAATCCTCGATGCCGCTGCCCTGCAAGGTGGCCCGCATCTCTTCCAGGGTGGCCTCGCCGCCGTCGGTGCAGATGAACGAGGCGCGGCTGGGACCGTGTTTCGCGGCGTAGTCGCGGGCGAACTGGATGATCTCGGCCTGCGCCTTCTTCGCGCCGCGCGCGCGTCCGGCGGCCTCGACCTTGCCGTCGTTGACCGCCAGAATCGGCTTGATGTTCAGCAGCCCGCCCAGCAGGGCCGCCGCCCCGCCGATACGCCCGTTCATGCGCAGAAAATCGAGGGTATCGACGGTGAAACGGATGGCGGTGCGCCGCTGCACATATTCCAGTGCCGACACGATCCCCTGCATGCTGTGTCCGGCCCTGCTCATGTCGGCGGCCCGCAGCGCCTGCATGCCCAGGCCCATGGCGGTGGTGTGGCTGTCGAACACCGTCACCCGCCCGCTGAAGTCCTTGGCCGCGAGCTGGGCGCTGCCCACCGTGCCGGACAGCTTGGCGCTGATATGCACGCTCAGCACCTCGTCCGCGTGTTCCAGCGCCGCCTGGTAGGCGCTGGCAAACTCTGCCGGGCTGGGCTGCGAGGTGCTGGGGGTCTTCTTGCCTTCACGCAGCCCGGCGAACAGGTCGGCGGGCGTGATGTCCAGGCCGTCTCTGTACATCTGCCCGCCGAACAGCACGTACAGCGGCACAGACACGACGGAGTGCCGGCGTTGCTCCTCCGGCGTGAGGTCGCTGGTAGAATCGGTGACGATGGCGATCATGGCGAGCAGTGTAGAGCATTTGTGAGGGCCAGATTTTGGGAGGGCGGATTCTCCAGTTTCAGCGGCCCCGGCTCGCTCCAGACGCGAGAGACGGGCGCAGGCAGCTGTGGCGTCCTCAAGCCGTCTGTGACGTAGAAATGCCGTTCTGGAGTCGATATTTCTGAAGTTCCTGAAGCTGATACGGCAACTGTATGAACGCTTCGCCGCATCCCTGCCGAGTTCCAAAGACCCTGTGCTTTCCTAAAGAATATGGGCCGCGCCGCCTGTCTGTGCCCATAAACGTGTCAGGCAGGCGGCGTACACTTGACCTATGCTGCCTCTACTCAAGCAGGTGCTCGACAACTTCAACCTGGACGTGGACCCTGCCCAGACGCCGGAGCAGAACGCCGAGGAGGTCATTCGCAGCGCGGCCCTCCTGGCCGGGGCCATCGCCGTCGAGCCGCTGCCGTTTGCCGACCTGCTGCTGATCACGCCGCTTCAGGCCAAGATGGTGCTGCACATCGGCAAGATCTACGGCTTCGAGGTGACGGCGGCGCGCGCCCGTGAGATCGCGCAGGAACTGGGCGCGACGGTGGCCTACGGCATCGCGGCCCGTCAGGTGATGCGCGGCATCGCCAAGCTGGCCCTGCCGGTGATCGGCGGCCTGCTCACCGCCCCGGCGGTCTACGGCTGGACCTACGCCCTGGGCCGCACTTCGGAAGCCTATTTTCAGCGGCGGCGCGACGGGCAGCCCTTCAGCAAGCCGCAGCAGATCGAGGTGGCGCAGGAGGCCCGCAAGGCGACCCGCAACATTTTGCCCAGCGCCAGCGACTTCAGCGACCTGGCCCGCGAGCTGCGCCGCCGGGCCGACGACAGGGCGCGGACAGAGCGCGAGGGCGGCGACAAGAGTGGCCCCAACAGACCGCTGAACTGAGGGCCGTGCTACAGGCAACGGCTGTGCGTCAGCCTTGCGTCAGGGCGCTGCTGATATGCTGCCCGGCATGAGCGAGCAGCCGGATGTCCGTGTGTCGGTGGAGGTGCGCTTCCGCGCCGACCACTCGCAGCCCGGACAGCTGCCACATGGACGCTGGCTGTTCCAGTACCTCATTCGCATCGAAAACCACGGCGCGGAGAGCTGGCAGGTGATGGGCCGCGAGTGGACCATCACCGACGCGCTGGGCCGCGTGACCCAGGTGGCCGGAGACGGCGTGGTCGGTCAGACGCCGGTGCTGGCCCCCGGCGGCGTGTACGTCTACGACAGCTTCGTGACGCTGGAAGCCGCGCCCGGCAGCATGCAGGGGGCCTACCTGCTGCGCGACGCCTGGGGGCAGGAGGGCCGCGCCGCCATTCCCGAATTCGCGCTGGCCGTGCCGCCCGAAGTGCTGGCCGAGCTGGCTCAACAGCCGGGCCGGGTGTTGAACTGACGGCGCGGCATCCTGTTCCAGCTCTCAACATCCGCCCCCTGAGCGCCGGAGACGCCGCAGCCTACTTCGCGTTCCGGCTCTCGGGCCTGGAAGAGTCACCGCTGGCCTTCGGGCGCAGCGCCGAGGAATACCGCCGCGAACGCCTGGAAGCGGTGGCTGCCGGGCTGGGCGAGGTCGCGGGCGAACGGGTCACGCTGGGGGCCTTTCTGGAAGGTGAACTGGTCGGGGTCATGACGCTGACGCGTGAGGCAGGTCTCAAGAAGCGGCACAAGGCCGTGTTGGTCGCGGTATATGTCGCGCCTGCCGTCAGAGGCCAGCGGGTGGGGGAGAGGCTGCTGGCGGCCCTGCTGGCGTGGGCAAGAGCTGTGCCGGGGCTGTTGCAACTCCACCTCAGCGTCACGGTCACACAGACGGCGGCCCGCAGGCTGTACGCGGCCCAGGGCTTCACGGTCTACGGCCTGGAGCGCCGCGCCCTGCGAGTGAACGGCCAGGACGTAGACGACGAACACATGGTCTGCTTCCTGGACGATGACAGGTAGGTAATGGTTCGGACTGTTTTCAAAACAAGAAATTCAATGCCAATGCTAGTGAATACAGCATTTTTAGCCCCTCCCCCTTGAGGGGGGTGAGTGAATTTGGCGTTTCAGACGGCTTCTCCATGATCCACTTCGCCCTGCCTCTAGAAACCTTCTGTACCATTGTTTCTGAGAGATTTTAATACTCTGGGGTTTCTGAACCCTGACCACACGCCCTCTACTCCCTCTACCCCTGCGGCAATGTCGCCTCGACCCGCGTGCCCCGGCCCGGTTCGCTGACGATCCGGTACAGCCCGCCGCGCGCCTCGATGCGTTCGCGCATCTGGGTCAGGCCCAGCCCGCCGACGCTCGATACCCGCCCGCTGACAGCAGCGGGGTCGAAGCCCTGCCCGTCGTCCTGCACGCACAGGCTGACCTTCGCGCCGCCGCGCAGCACCACCTCTACGCTGCTGGCGCGGGCGTGCTTGGCGACGTTGTTCAGGCTCTCCTGAAGGATTCTGAAGATCACGGCCTCGTCGCCGGGGGCCAGCGACACCTCGCCTTCCACGTTGAGCGAGGCCCGCAGGCTGTTCTGCTCACCGAAATCCAACACGTAGCGGCGCACGGTTTCCAGCAGGCCGTAGCGTTCCAGGTCGATGGGACGCAGGGCGAAGATGCTGCGCCGGACCTCCCTGATCTGTTCGCGCAGCAGGGCGCTGGCGGCCCGCACCTCCTTCACGGCCCTGTCCGGCTGGGTGGCGATCTGGCGCTCCACGATGTCGAGCTGAATGGCGCAGAAGGCCAGCGACTGGGCCACGCCGTCATGAATCTCGCGGGCGATTCGGCTCCTCTCCTCCTGGGTGGCGACCTCTTCGCTGTGCAGGTAGGCGCGCGCGTTGCGGACCGCCAGCGTGGCCTGGGACGCCAGCAGCGCCAGCAGCGGCACGCGCATCCCCGAAAAGGCCCCCTCGCGGCTGGCCCCCAGCACGATCACACCCACCAGCCCGTCGTCGCTGCGCATCGGCAGGCCCAGGGCGCTGCGGGTTCCGTCCAGCACGCCGTCGGCCTCGGCAGCGCTCGCCATGATCGGTACCCCCTCACGCCCCACCCGCTGCACGAAGGCCGGAACCTTGCCGCCGGTCCGTTCGCTGCTCTCGCCGTCGGCGGCGTATTCCAGCCGCAGCAGCCCGTCGGCGTCGCTCAGGTAGGCGGCCCGCGACTGGGCACCCACCCGCTCGGCCATGTTGCCGGTCACGCGGGCCAGCAGGCGGCGCATGTTGCGCTCGGCCCGGATCGACTGGTCCACCTCGTACAGTGTGATCAGGTCGCGGCTGCGCTGCTGGGCGCTGAACAGGGCCGCGCCCACCTCGGCCCCGATGGCCTCGGCCAGCGCGCGGGTGTCCTGGCTGGGCGGCGCGTCGAAGTACAGGCTCATCTGCCCGAGGCGTTCCTGGCCTGGCCACTCGGCCCCTGTCGTGTCCTGCGCCCGCCCGCCGCCGGTGCTGAGCGCAACGTTGAGTTCCCGCAGATCGGCACTCGGAGACTCCAGCAGGGTGCTGCCGCGCGCCGTACCCGACACCGGGCTGCTGAGTTCCAGCCCCGCCAGACTCAGGCGGGCGTGGGTGGCCCCGGTGGCCCTCACCGCGCCCTGCGCCGACACCTGAAGCACCGCCTCCAGATCGGGCGCGTCCGCCACCTCGCGCATCAGGGTCTGCACCGCCTCCAGCCGCTCGTTCTGGGCACTGAGCTGCACGTACAGCCGCCGCAGTTCCTGCTCGGCCTGCTCCCTGGCGCGCGCGCCGTCGGCAATCCACTGGATGGTGAAAAAGGTCGCTGTCGGTCCCATCAGGCCGTAAAACAGCAGGTGTGCCGTGATCTCCACGCCGGGGTTCGCGAACTGCCGCACCAGGGTCTCGTAGACCACCACCACCACCATGATCAGGGCGGGCAGAATACTGCGCGAGAAGCGCAGCCGCCGCGACAGAGGCGTGCTGTAGGGCTGGTCGGCCTGAGCGTCGGCCTGGGCCTGTCTGGCCTGTCTCATCCTGGCGTCCTGAGCAGTCACCCGGTCAGTCTAGGACGATGCGGGGCGGAATACAGGGGCACAGGTCATAGAGGCGCTGGCCGGAACCGGTGGGGGCCGAGATGTCACCCCTCCCGGTCCTCGTCATCCAGTTCCTCGCGCAGCTGGGCAGGCGGGAGGGGCGGTAGTCCGGCCACCTTGCGGGCCTCGGTGATCTTCCACCTGACCTGCCGCAGCAGGCCCCGGAACAGCCGGGTCTCGGCGGTGTTCATGGACGCGCGGTCCATCCAGGCCCGCCACAGCCGCAGGGTATGCACCGACCTCACCTCGTCGGTGTAGCCGGTGATCAGCATGGTGTCTTTGAGGTGGGCGTACATGCCGTCCATTTCAGAGCGGCTGGCGGCCCGGCGTTCTGCGGGTTCCTCGCGTATTTCCTGACCCTGCAAGAACTCGTAGCACACCAGCAGCACCGCCTGGGCCAGGTTCAGGCTGGCGTACTCGGAGGTCGGCACGCGCACGCTGGCCTGGCACAGCTCCAGGTCTTCGTTGCTCAGCCCCGATTCCTCCGGCCCGAACACCAGCGCCGGGGCGTGGGCCGCCCGCACCAGGGGCCGCAGGCTGGCCGGGTGCTGCGGGTCTGCCAGATCGGCGCGGTGGCGGGCGGTGGTCCCGATGCTCAGGTCGCGGTCCGCCAGCGCCTGCTCAAGCGTGCCGTACAGTTTCGCGCCCCGCAGCACGCCCTCCGCGTGGACCGCCATCGCCAGCGCGCCGCTGTCCAGGTGATCGCCGCGCGGGGCCACCAGGCGCAGGTCGCCCGCCCCCATGTTGAGCATGGCCCGCGCCGCCGCGCCCATGTTGCCGGGCGTCTTGGGCGACACCAGCACGATGGCGAGGCGCGAGGCGGTAGACGGGTGGGGGAGCGGGTTTTGGGGCGAAGGCGAAGGCAGATCGGACACCCGCGCACTGTACCGTCTGTACTGCACCGTCTGTACTGCACCGTCTGTACTGCGGACTGTCTGGGATCAGAGGCGTCAGGGCCAGATCACCCGCCACAGAATCAGGGCTTGATGGTCTTGACCAGCGCCAGCACGGGATTCATAAACACGATGGCGTGTGGCACGGGCCGCGACGGTACGGTTCTGGTCTTGTGGCCCACCGCCAGCACCCGCGAACCGTAGATCAGGCTGGTGCTGTAGCCGCTGTCCATCAGCACCGCCTCCTGCGCCCCGGCCTCCTGAGCGATCTGGGCCAGCCGCACGCTGCTGACCGGCGTGATGGTCGCCCCGGCGATGCTCAGCCCCCCCTTCGTGACCCCGAAGAACACCCTGGGCCTCACCTCCTGGGCGTCTTTCGGGGCGTGGACCATCATCTCTTCCAGGCTCAGCGCCTGCCCGCCGTGGACCAGCCAGCCGCCTGCCAGGAAGGCGTCGGTCACGCCCGGCAGCATGGCCTGCACCGCTGCTCTGCGGTTCATGGTTCCTGGGTCGAAGGCCGTGACCAGAAACTGGTCGTGCGACCACGCCACCAGGGGTCGCCCGCCGATCTTCTTCAGCTGCGCCGGGTCGGTTTCGCTCAGAAATTCGCCGCCCGCCGTGAGCATCGGCCCCAGCATGTTGGAGTCGTTCGAGGCAATCGCGGCGTCTTTAAAAAAAGTGCCGTTCACGCCCGCCACCGCCCCCGCCGACCGCACGAACTGCCCCACGCTGCTGCGCCACAGCACGTGCCGGGACACCGGCAGTCCGCCCACCAGCAGCGCCACCCGGCTGCGGCCCAGGCTGAGCTGACGCAGCTGCACCGGCACGTTCTGGTGGAAGGGGGAAACGTCCAGCGGCGACACGGGCGGCAGGCTCACGGCGGGAATGGGCAGGGCGGGGGCTTGCAGGACCGCTGGCCCGGCGGCGGGGGTTCTGCGCGGAAACGGGGTGGTGGTGACGGGGGGCGTGGGCAGGCTGCGGGGAGCCGCGCCGCGCGCTGTCTGAGTTGCTCCTGTCTGGGTTGCTCCCGCCTGAGTTGCTCCCGTCTGGACCGCTTCCATCTGAGCTGCTCCGGACCGCACGACGCCTGTCTGGAAAATCAGGACCGCGCTGGCCGCCAGGGTCAGGCAAAAGGCAAGGAGCATCAGGCGGGCGCGCATCTGGCGACAGTGTATGTCAGGCGGGGTATGCCAGGCCCGGTATATCAGGCCCGGTATATCAGGCCGGGTACATCGGGCCGGGTTCATCGGGCCGGGTACGCCCGCGTCACCCGGCAGGGGCTTCAGGTTCACGGTCATCAGGTCTGCTGGCGGCATTGCGGTATCGCCGCGCACAAATGCCGGGTCAGCGTGGTAAACAGCCTGCTTCCGTGTCTGGGAAATACACCAATTGGTGTACCCGGTACACCTGTTGTCACCCCTGACGTGACGCTCAGGCATTTGTACGGGAGCGGTTCCACCCGAATAATGGGAGAAATCTCTATCTCAATTTCTCAAGACGCCTGTCTGTCTTCCCTGGAGGGACACATCCATGACCACGACACCGGAACACAAATCAGCCCTCGATCTTCCCGTAGAACCGTCCATCCTGCACCACAACCTGTCGGTGGCAGCTCTGTACGAGGCGGCCCTGCGCCGGGGCGAGGGGCACATCAGCGAGGGTGGGCCGCTGGCGGTGACCACCAACAAGACCGGGCGCAGCCCCAAGGACCGTTTCATCGTCGAGGACGACCTGACCAGAGACGCGGTGTGGTGGGGCGGTTTCAACACGCCCATTGCCCCCGCCGTCTTCGACGCCCTGCTGGCCCGGATGCGTGACTACGCCAGCGGCGGCGAGCTGTTCGTGCAGGACCTGTATGCCGGGACCGACCCGCAGCACCGCCTGGGCGTGCGTTTCGCGCAGGAGATGGCCTACCACTCGCTGTTCGTCCGCAACCTGTTCGTGCGGCCCAACCTTGCCGAGCAGGCCAGCTTCGCGCCCGACTGGACGGTGCTCAACCTGCCCGGCTTCAGGGCCGAGCCGGAGCGCGACGGTACCCGGAGCGACACCTTCATTCTGGTCAACTTCAGCCGCAGGATGGTGCTGATCGGCGGCACCGAGTACGCCGGGGAGAACAAGAAGGCCATCTTCGGGGTGCTGAATTTTCTGCTGCCCGCCTCGGGCGTGATGCCGATGCACTGCTCGGCCAACGTGGGCGCTGATCTGGACGGGAAGGGGGGCGACGTGGCCTTGTTTTTCGGGCTGTCGGGCACCGGCAAGACCACCCTGTCCGCCGACCCCAACCGGGCGCTGATCGGGGACGATGAACACGGCTGGACCGACGCGGGCGTGTTCAACTTCGAGGGCGGCTGCTACGCCAAGGTGATCGGCCTGAACGCCGAGGCCGAACCGGCCATCTACCGCACCACACGGATGTACGGCGCGGTGCTGGAAAACGTGGTGCTGAGAGCGGACCACAGCGCCGACCTGAACGACAATTCGCTGACCGAGAACACCCGCAGCGCCTATCCCATCGACTTCATCGGCAACATCGTGCCGGATGGGCTGGGCGGGCATCCCAAGAACGTGGTGTTTCTGAGCGCCGACGCCTTCGGGGTGCTGCCGCCGCTGAGCCGCCTG
>JANXWI010000199.1 GCA_025351205.1 Deinococcus sp. | reverse complement strand
GCCGCACCCGGCTCAGGTCATGGTTCAACTCCAGTTCCAACACTTTTCGGAGAGACGCTGGAATCGGGTTGCCGCTACCCCGCCGCGCCTGAATACGCTCCATCAGCGGCTGTTCACTCTGACCGTCCAGGTGATCCAGCTGGCGTTGCAGGCTGTGCAGCCCGATGATGGCCCGGTCCTGGGTTTCCTGTGCCTGCTGACGCTGGATGGTGTCGTCGATGGCCCGTTGTAAGGTCTGGCGCTGTGACACCGGCACCTGCATCATGGCGGTGCTGACCACTGCTTTTCCCGTCACCGTGCCCAGCCGTTGAAAGGGGGCCAGAGCCGCACCGTACTCGGCGTATCGCTGCACGGCTGGTCCGGTGTCTGCCCGGAAA
Organism: Deinococcus sp.; assembly: GCA_025351205.1. Taxonomy (GTDB): domain Bacteria; phylum Deinococcota; class Deinococci; order Deinococcales; family Deinococcaceae; genus Deinococcus. Next base: position 30,401 of record JANXWI010000199.1, on the reverse strand, counting down.
CCCTGACCCAGCTGGGTGCCCACCGTCCGCAGCATCCCCAGGTGCTGCGACTGTTCCTGTTCACGCAGGCTGATGGTCTGCCCTGCCTTGCTGGGATGGGCCACCCGTTGCACCTCCCACAGCCCACCCTGACTCCATTGTGCCGGGCTACTGGGTCGCTGAGTCAGTGGAGCTACTGGAGTCTGGAGGTCGGCCTGTCGCTGTACCGCTGCCTCGTACTGCCCGGCTTGCAGCCCCGGGGCACCCAGACTGGCCTGATGACCCTCGATCTGCCGTTGCAGACTCTGACGATGCGAGGCTGGACCGTCCAGACTCAGGGCATCTCGCTGAAGCTGGAAACCTTCCAGCATCGGTGCCAGCGCCTGACGCTGGGCGATGACTGGCAACACGGTGAAGTCGGTGAGCTGCTTCTCGGTGCGCTGGAGTCGCAGCTGTCTGGAGCTGACCTGGGGTTTGGGCAGAAGGGGCGCTCGCCGGTAACTCATGTCGGGACCCAGGCTCCGCTGAGCCTTCAAGCTTTGCCGGTTGACCCGGAGCAGCGAATCGTCCATCCTTCTGGATTTGGGTTTGAACTCCACGGTGCATCACCTCCTGATTAAAAAACAGGGTAGCAAAACCAAAAGCCTGTTTCACGCGTGCGCCCACTTTCGCGGCAGGATCATTGGAGGGAAACAACGTGACATTAAAGGCACACCTCCAACACCATCCCAGACATCCATACTGTTTTACGGGGCCTTCCCCGCCGCCTCGATGGCCTGAAGGTGTGCCAGCCGCGCCTGTTCGCCCGGATGGCTGGCGAGCAGGTCCATCACGCGGCTGCGCTGCACCGGGCCGTCCTGCTCTATCAGGCGCTTCAGGATGTCCTGAAGGGGCCGGGTGGTGCCGTAGCGCTTCATCAGCCAGCGGCCCGCGTCGTCGTCGGCCTGGGTCTCGGCCTGCCTCGAGTAGCCGCTGCTGAGCAGGAAGGCCGGGACCGCCGCCGCCACCGAGGCCGCGCTCGTCACGTCTCCGGCCACCACCGAGAACATCAGGGTCAGGCCCAGACTCTGATAGATCTGGCGCATGGCGTGGCGGTGCTGCACGTGCCCGACCTCGTGGGCCAGCACGCCCAGAATCTCGCGGTCACTTTTGGCCAGTCCCACCAGTTCGTCGGTCACGAACACCGTGCCGCCCGGCAGCGCGAAGGCGTTGGCCCCGACCAGCGCGCCGCCTTTCCGGAACAGCAGCCGGAAGGTGTACGGCCCGCCGCGCTCGGCAGCCAGGGCCGCAAAGTCCTGGCGCAGTTTCTCCTGGCGGGCCGGGCTGACCGACGAGGGCTTCAGGTACTGGGTGTCGATGGCCCGCACCGTCTGGCTGTCGAGGGTCGCCATCACCGCTGGCGGCGTGATCTGCGCGGCGACTCCGGCGAGCGCGGGCAGCCCGTACTGCAAGAACAGCGCAATAAACACCAGCACCCCCACCAGCGAGGCCAGCGCGATGGGCCAGCGCGACTCCAGGCGCTGCACCAGGCTCAGGCCCGCGTTGCGCCCCAGCCGCCGCTCCAGGGCCGCGATGGCCCGCCTGTCGTCGGTTTCCAGCCTGGCATTTCCCGGCAGCTTGAGCACCCGCCGCAGCCGTGCCAGGGGCGGCTCGATCCGCACGCCGCCCAGCGGGTAGCTGGCCTCCAGGCCCTCCGAGCGCACCAGCAGCGTCTGTCCGCTGACCTGCACCTCTGCCTGACGCTGACGCGAGGTCAGACCGTCGAAGTAGACGGCCCCGAAACTCAGCTCGCCAGGGGTCAGGTCGCTGAAATTCAGGTCGCTGTCTCGGTCGGGGGTTGAGGGCTGAGTCATCAGAGGACCTCCGTCAGCACTGAGAGATTGAAATCCGCCATCCTGGACTCCGCAACGCTGAGATGCGTCATTTAAAATCCGCCATCCTGGACTCCGCCATCTTAAAATCCAAGGTCGAAATTGAAGAATTCGTGCGCCGCCTCGCCCAGCGCCGACTCGGTGGGGGTTGCGTCGGCGGCGAAATCGCCCAGGCCCGCGATGGTCTGCACCTGCACCCCTTCCAGCAGGTAGCGGGTGTGCCGCACCGCCGCCCAGGGCGTGAGCAGCCCCAGCGTGAACAGCTGGGCCACCAGGTTGCTGCTGCTGATCCAGGCCAGCCGCACCGGGTTGAACGTGGCCTGGAGCCGCAGGGTCGGGCCGATGTACAGGTCGTGCAGGCTGAACTTGAGCAGCGCGGCCCGGATGTACTGCTGCAAGGTGAGCGAGGCCAGAATGAACGTCAGGTACAGCAGGGCAATGCCGCCGATCAGCAGCGCCCCGGCCAGCCCGGCGCCGCTTCCGCCCTGCCCGTGGCCCTTGCCGGACGTTCCGGTCTGACCCAGGCCGCCCAGCACCGTGCCGAGGCTCTCGAAGCCGCCGCTCGCGCCCGTGACGGCCACCGCGATGCCCGCAATCACCGCGATCAGGGTGCCCAGGCCGATGCTCACGCCCAGCGCGGTCAGGAAGATGATGTAGACCGGCCCCGCCTCCTTGCCCCAGCGCGCCCTGGCCGTGCCGTAGGCGGCGTGTTCCAGCACGTAGCGCCGCTGCATCCAGATGGCCAGCGGATAGGTCAGGCCCAGCGTGAAGGGGACCGTGAACATGACGAACAGGTAGGCCACGTAGGCCGCGCCCGCCTTGCCGTGAAAATGAAAGTTCAGGCCCCGGTAGACTGTGTTGGCGGCGTTGAATTTCAGCGAACGGTACACCAGCCACGGGTACAGCACCCCGAACAGGCCCAGCAGCAGAAACCTGATCCACTGCAACCTCTCGACCTGCTGAGTCACGGTGTAGACCACGAACAGCGCGCCGACCAGCAGAAAGCCCCGCAGCAGGGCAATGGGCCGGGCGGTGTACTCGAAATTGTGACCGTCCAGCCAGGCGTGGCCGTAGAAATACTGCCGGGTCCGCACCCGCGCCCAGGGCGAATAGATGCCCAGCGTGACCACGCTGAGCAGCACGTTGACGATCCAGATGCGGAAATACTCGCCCGCCTGCCCGGTGAAACGGACGCCCAGCGTGGTGATCTCGGGCACCGTGGCTGAAACGGGTCCTGTCACTGAAGCTGGCACCGTCGCTGAAGCTGGCGGCACCGTCTCGGGGCGACCGAACAGCCGGGCGGAGGTCACCTGGGTCTTGCTGAGGCTCAGCTTCCCGCCGGTGTCGGACCCGGGGGCGTCGGCGCTGCTGGGCGCAGAGGGTGGCGGCACGTCGGTCATGCCCCCATGCTAGAGCCTGAACCCGGTGGGCGGGCGCAGATCTGCCGTTTCAGGGCCGCTATACTGGACCGGTGAACCCGCCGCCACCGTCAGAAACGTCGCCCAGCACGTCCATCCCGGGGGCCGGGGGGGTGGTCTTCGGGCCGCTGGGGGTCCTGCTGGTGCGCTACCGCAGCGGGGCCTGGGCCTTTCCCAAGGGGCACGTCGAGGCGGGCGAGACGCTCGCGCAGGCCGCCGTGCGCGAGGTGCAGGAAGAGGGAGGCGTGAGCGCCACTGTTACGGCGGCCCTGTTCCCGACCCGCTACACCAATGACCGCCAGCAGCAGCGGCAGATTCACTGGTATGTCATGCGGACTGCCAGCACCCAGTTACTGCTGGAAGACACCTTCGCCGAGGGCGGGTTCTTCGCACCAGAACAGGCCAGTCAGATGTTAAGCTACCCGGAAGACCGTCAACTGCTCCTGGAGGCCCTGGCCCTGCTTTCAACTCCCTAACCCGCTGCCGCCCGCCCCGGAGGATCAATGCCGCTGTACGCGCTTCACGAAGGTCCACAGGTGCCCGGCTCCAAGGAACTCGGCCCGCAGCTTCATCCCAGCGCCTTCGTGGCGCCCAGTGCCGACCTGATCGGGCGCGTCACGCTGGGTGCCCACAGCAGCGTGTGGTTCGGGGCGGTGCTGCGCGGCGACACCGAGGCCATCCGTGTGGGCGAGGGCAGCAACGTGCAGGACGGCGCGGTGCTGCACGCCGACCCCGGCTTTCCCTGCACCCTGGAAGCGGGCGTGACCGTGGGCCACCGGGCCGTCGTTCACGGCGCAACCTGCGCTGCTGGCAGCCTGGTGGGCATGGGAGCCATCATGCTCAACGGCTCGCGGCTGGGCGCGGGCGCGGTGCTGGGAGCCGGGGCGCTGCTGCCGGAGGGCAAGGAGGTACCGGACGGCATGCTGGCGGTGGGCATTCCGGCGCGAGTGGTGGGGCCGGTGAGGGCAGCGGGCAGGGTCGGCAATGCCGCGCACTACGTCCGCAACGCCGAACGGTACAGAGCAGGGCTGGAACGGGTGCAGCCCGCCGGGGTACCTGAGGCGCAGCGGTGAGCGGCGAACCCGAGCGGCAGGACCGGGCCAAGGGCAGGCGGGTTCCAAACACCGAGCCGGAGCGCGCGGAGCTGGCCAGCACCGAATCAGGCAGGAGCGAGTTGAGCAGAGCAGAGCCGGATCACACCGTTCAGGACCCCGTTCTGTCCGCCGATCACCCGTCCTCTGGCGAGTTGCCCGGCAGCCAGGCCCCCGACGATAACCCAGAAGACCCTTCAGAGCCGCTGCTGGTCATTCCGGAGCTGACCACCATGTTTCCCAGCAGCGCCCCGTTTCTGGCCCGCTTTCTGCCTCAGGTCGCGCCGAGCGTGCTGGGCCTGAACGCCAGTTTCTGCAACCTGCACGACTTTCTGCGTCACCTGCACGACGTGGGCTGGTACGGCTACCTGCACGCCTTTATCGGGGATCAGGCGGCGTTCGTGCTGGTGTACGAGGGGCGCACGGTGGCCGCCGCCAGTATTTCCAGCACCGGAGAGCAGGCGCTGGGCGAGCTGCTGCACCTGTACGAGCAGGGCGCGCCCTTGAGTGCCTACGCGCTGCCGCCGCATCTGGCGCACATCCTGTCGGGGGTGGGCAGCCGCGCCTGGAAATTCAACCTGACCGAAGACTTCACAGGCCTGCATGCCCGGCCACGCGGCGCGATCTTCTATTCGCGCGGCGAGATCGTGGCGACCATGCCCGCCACCCTGCCCTACGAGGGCGCGTTTCCGGCCCCGTTGCGCCCCCAGACGCTGATTCTGCCGCGCAGTCTGGCGGGCTGGGCGCACGGGCAGTACGGCCTGACCCTGCGCGGCAAGGACGCCCTGAACGCCATCACCAGCGTCCACCAGAGCTTCCGCGCCCAGCACGGCACGCTGGGCCTGGCCTTCCTGCGCGCCCTGGCCGACAAGCTCTCGCCCGCCGAGTACGCCATGCGAACCGACGTCGCTTTACATGATTTAGAGCCGCTGCTTCAGGAGTTTTTGAGAACCGGCGTGGCGAAAGAGCAGCTGGCGGGGTGAGGTAGATCAATGACGCATGGGAACGATTGACCATTGCTCGGCTGCCCACTCCCCCTCACCCCGCTGCTTCGCAGCGCCCCTCTCCCGGGGGTAGAGGGGGGAACGGCCAGGGCAGGTGGATTAGGTTGGGCCTGCCCGGTGGTCCCCTCTCCCCCTCGCTTCGCGAGGCCCCTCTCCCGCCGGGGGCGAGGGGAACGGCCAGGGCATTGAGTTAGAAACTGGTCGTCAGAACGTGCTTACAAAACTTCCACACCGCACTCGCACAGCCTTCGGCGGATCAAAGCCGCGCTCTGGCAGTTCATTGGCTAAGGCGAATGTACAAACCTTCCAACGTCAGGAAGCGGATTTCCGCCTTCCATATGCATAGAACCAGGGTCAATACCCCGCTGGATGAACCGACTCTCCTTCCAAACAGCGCAGCGCTTGACGGTTCTGTTCAGCCCCCCCTACCCCTTCGGGGTAGGGGGCTGGGGGGTGGGGAAGGGCAAATGCTCAAAGCCCTGGCCCAACAGTCCAAACCCGCCCGACTCAAACTACCGTCATATCCTTCGGCAGCGGAAGAAACTCGATCTCCGGGTGCTGATCCTGGGTGTAGGACAGATCAAAATTGCTGCGAAAGAGCATCACCGGGCGGCCCTGGTCGTCTTCCACACTGCGGGCGAAGCGGGCCACCTGCGAGGCGTCTCCGGCCAGCCAGCGCACCAGCGAGTACGAGGTGACGTGCATCTCGATCTCGACGCCGTACTCTTCCGAGAGCCGGGCCTGGAACACCTCGAATTGCAGCGGCCCGACCGCGCCCAGGTAGGGGTCGCGGGCACCGTCGGTGGGGTAGAACACCTGCACCACGCCTTCTTCCGAAAGCTGCTCCAGCCCCTTCTGAAAGGCCTTGCGCTTGGTCACGTCGCGCAGGCTCATGGTGGCGAACACCTCGGGCGTGAAACGCGGAAAGTCGGGCAGCTGAACTTTGGCGTCCACGCTCACCACGTCGCCGATGCGGAACACGCCGGGGTTCACCAGCCCCACGATGTCGCCGGGGTAGGCGTCCTCGACCTTTTCGCGCTCCTGGGCGAACAGGGTGTGCGCCTGACTGAGCCGCAGCTTGCGCCCGCTACGGGTGTTGGTCACGTCCATGCCGCGTTCGAAGTGCCCGGTGGCGACCCGCATGTAGGCGGTGCGGTCCCGGTGGTTGCGGCTCATGTTGGCCTGCAACTTGAAGATGAACCCGGTGAATCCGGCCTCGGGCGGGCGTTCGCCCTGGGTGGTGTGGACCGTGCCGGGGGGCGGGGCCAGCTCGACGAAGGTGCTCAGAAAATGCTCGATGCCAAAGTTGTTCATGGCGCTGCCGAAAAACACCGGGGTCAACTCGCCCGCCAGGAAGGCTTCACGGTCAAAGGGCGGCATGGCCCCCTCGATCAGCGCCACGTCTTCCCGCAGCTTGGCGTGCAGCGCGGCCCCCACCAGCGCGCCCAGTTCGGGATCGTCCACACTCTTCACGCTGACCGGGGCGCGGGACTTGCCTCTGGCCACCCGCTCGAACAGCAGCACCTGCTTGGCAACCAGATCGTACACGCCCTTGAAATCCGGGCCGTCGCCGATGGGCCAGGTCAGCGGAATAGCCGTGATGCCCAGCGTGCTCTCCAGCCCCTCAAGCAGCTCGAAAATGTCCTGGGCAGGCCGGTCCAGCTTGTTGACGAAGGTCAGGATCGGAATGCCCCGGTTTTTGCACACCGCGAACAGCTTCTCGGTCTGCGCCTGCACCCCACGCGCCGCGTCGAGCACCATCAGGGCGCTGTCGGCGGCGGTCAGGGTGCGGTAGGTGTCTTCCGAGAAGTCCTGGTGGCCGGGGGTATCGAGCAGGTTGATGTGGCGGCCTGAATATTCGAAGGTCAGGGCGCTGCTCGAAATACTGATGCCGCGCTGCTGCTCGATGCTCATCCAGTCGGACTTGGTGTGCGCGGTCCCGGCGTGGGCGGTCACGCTGCCCGCCTGCTGAATCGCGCCTCCGTACAGCAGCAGCTTCTCGGTGATGGTGGTCTTGCCCGCGTCGGGGTGCGAGATGATGGCAAAGGTGCGGCGGCGCTGAATTTCGCTGTACAGGCGCGCCTGTTCTGCGGTGTGGCCCTGTTCTGCTGGCTGGCCCTGCTGGACCGTCTGGGTCTGCCGGGCGGGCTGGTCCGCTTCGGCAGTCAGCGCCAGTTCTGGATTCTGAATGGTCATAAAAACTCCGCCGGGCGACTGTGGCCCGCGTCTGGTTGAGCAGCCTGCTATTCAGCGTCGTCGAGACTCCGGCCAGCAAGCTCTGAATTTCGGTTCGTGTACCACTGTCCTGGCGTCACCTGCGACCCTCACCCGGACGGTTATGGGGGCGTGAGGAGGTGTGTCATGGTCTCAGTATACCGCAGCTGTGGCCCTGTTCCGCCGTATGCTGACGGCTGTGGCATGGCTGCCGCCATAATCTGTCTACCCTGAAAAATGCCGAGTAAGAGCTGTGGAATAAATCGCCAAGTATCATCGGGCATGCTCGACTGGCTTGCCGTGGGGTGGAATCTGGCGATAACCATCAGCGGCGCGTTTCTGGTGAGTCTGAGCTTCCGCACCTGGCCGCTGCGCTTTGACCGCGCCCAGGCGGTTGGACACACGCTGCTGGCCGTGTTCACGGCACTGGTGCTGATGAGTTATCCAGACCCGCTGATCAGGCATCTGCCGCCGTTGAGTCCGTGGGAAGACATGCTCGGCGACCTGCGCTACGTCCCGCTCGTGGCCCTGATGCTGGCCTACCGCCCCGGCTGGGCGTTGCTGGCCGGAGTGGTGGTGAGCGCCCCACAGGTGGTTCACGCCCTGCTGGCCGGGCAGACCTCGCTGGCGTGGCCTCCACTCGCGGTCACTGGCGGGGTGCTGCTGCTGGCCGCGCTGCAAAAACGCGATCTAGGTATCCTGAACTTCACCGTACGTGAGGCCGCGCTGCGCCTGCCATTGATTTTTCTGCCGTGCGGCCTCCCGTTCCTGTTCAGTCCAGCGGCAGACGGCTTTAGCTGGAATGGCAATCCGGCTCCGGCCCTGATGATGGTCATGCTCAATCTGACCGGCTTCCTGGCGGGCGTCATGGTGCTCAGGTCGCGGTTCAAGCTGCTGGCGGTCAGCGCCCGGCTGTCACAGCTGGCCCACACCGACCCGTTGACCGGCCTGGGCAACCGCCGTCAGCTCGAACAGGACCTGGCAAAACTGCCTGTAGGCGGGCACGTTCTGATCATGGATCTGGACTACTTCAAGACCATCAATGACCGCTTCGGGCACGATGTGGGCGACGAATATCTGATCAGCGCCGCCGCCGCCCTCAAGGCGTCGCTGCACCACACCGGAACACAGGTCGCCGTGACCGGACAGCGGAAACCCGGGGCGATCTCCGCAGCCAACCTGGGCAGGCAGACGCCCGGCGATCAGGTCTACCGCATGGGCGGCGAGGAATTCGCGCTGCTCTCACCCACGGGCGGTCCTGAACACGCCTCGGCACTGGCCTCAAGGGTCATGGACCAGGTGCGCCAGGTGGGCCACCGGGCCAATCCGGGCGGGCAGATCACCTGTTCTGTGGGCCTCTCCCAACGCCAGCAGGACGAACCACCCCAGTCTGCGCTGAGGCGGGCCGACGCGGCGCTGATGCACGCCAAGGCCAACGGACGAAACCGGGCCGAGACGGCGGAGGCGCTGGCGCTGGCTCCGGCCAGCAGGTTGCCCGGCCACTTTGAACCTGCCGCCCGGCCTGCCCAGCCGCTGCTCTGGGAGGCCATTCACGCCTCACTGAGCCTGGCCGCCCTGGACCGTGACCTGAGCACCCAGGACTGGACGCGGCTGCTTCAGGCGGCCATCCTGAGCGTGCCGGGGGCCGAGTCGGCGACCATCAACGTGCGCCAGGGAGGGCGCTTCGTGCAGCGCGCACAGATCGGTTTCGACGACGCTCTGCTCGGCATGAGCCACTCCGAACAGGAGCAGCTGGCGTGGTACGGGCTGGGCCGGGAAGCCTGGACCAGAGGCCAGCCCCGGGTGCTGTACGGCACGGACATCGCGGCCTACTCCGACAACCAGGCGGCCAGAGACGACAACATCTCCGTACATTTTCAGGAGGGTGGGCGGATCGGCGAATTGCAGGCCAGCCTGTGTATTCCGGTTCTCATGGACGGTGAGGTGGTGGCCCACCTGAACCTGGACCGCAGCAGCGATCAGCGCCCTTTTGACGGTGAAGACCTGCGGGTGGCGCGCGCCTTTGCCGATCAGGTGACCGTGCTGACGGTGGCCGCCCGGCGCAGACACGCCCTGGAGGAGCAGCGGCGCGAGCAGGAATGGCTGCTGGGTTTTGGCCTGGAGCTGCTGAGCGTGCAGGACGCCCGCAGCGTGGCGCAGTGCCTGCTGAACGGCCTTGGGGCGCTGTATGGCCTGGGCGGAATGCCGATCTCCGGTAAAACGGCGGCGGCAAGGAGCGAGCCGGGGCAGTGTACCCTGCTGCTCGAATCACCCGGGACGGCTCCCACCCGACTGCTGCTGTGGCGCGACACCGAGTTCAGCCCGCAGGAACAGCAGCTTCTGAAGCGGGCGGCCCACGCTGCAAATGCCGCCCTGCACAGCCTGCACATGCGGAGCGCGGCGCTGGCAGAGGCCATTCCGGAGCGGGCGACCAGGGAGCGGGCCACCGCAAAGCAGATCAGGCGCTAGGCTCAGACCGGGCCAGGGGCGGTCATCTCACGGGACAGATCCGGCTGCGATTCCGTCTCTGGACACCGTTTCTGATGCTTGCCGCTGACATGGCCCATACGCTTTGATCCCGATTTATCCGGCTCACCCTGACCAGACCACCCGCTGACACGGCTTCCGACTTTACTGCGTCCACTTCATGCGCGGCACGTCACAGCCAACACCAACCCCTCACAGCCGCCGCAGATTCAAGCCAAATCATTACAAGGAGCATTCTCTTGTCCCTGACCCCGTCCGAACTGGCCCAGTACCTGAACGCCCTGGTGGCCCAGCAGCTTCCCCTGAGCACCATGATCTGGGGGCCGCCGGGCGTCGGCAAGTCGAGCGTAGTGGCGCAGGTGGCGAGCGCCAACGGCCTGGACTTCGTGGACGTGCGGCTCTCGCAGCTGGCCCCCACCGACCTGCGCGGCCTGCCCGTTGCTCAGGACAGCGGCGACGGCACGGGCGTGAGCCGCTGGTATCCGCCGGAGTTTCTGCCCACCGGCGGGCGCGGCATCCTGTTTCTGGACGAGGTGAACATGGCCCCGCCCACCATGCAGGGCATGGCCCAGCAGCTGATTCTGGACCGCAAGGTGGGCAGCTACGAGTTGCCGCCCGAGTGGTTCGTGTGGGCGGCTGGCAACCGCAAGGAAGACCGCGCCAGCGTGTTCGACATGCCTGCTCCCCTCGCCAACCGCTTTCTGCACCTGAGCGTTCGCCCCGACTTCGAGGCGTTCCGCAGCTACGCCCTCTCGCGGAGGCTGCACGAGCAGGTGCTGGCCTTCCTGACCTTCCGGCCCGAACTGCTGCACCGCCTGGACACCGCCCAGCCCGCCTGGCCCAGCCCGCGCTCCTGGGAGATGGCCTCGCACCTGCACCGCGCCCGCCTGGACGTGTCGGCGGCCATTGGCGAGGCGGCGGGCGCAGAGTTCGGAGCCTTCGTGCGGCTCTACGAGCAGCTCCCCGACCTGGAACAAGTTCTCGGCGGCGAGAGCTTGTCGCTGAAACTGCCCCAGGAACCCAGCGTGCGCTACGCCGCCGTGGTGGGGCTGGCCGCCCGTGCCGCCGATGCTCAACAGGGCTTTCACGCTTTCTCTTGGCTGGCCGCGCAGGGAAACGCCGAATGGCTGCAACTGTACGTCGCCACGCTTGCCAGCAAGTTTCAGGCGCTGGGGCAACTGGGCGAACTGGTGGCCCTGATGGACAAGGAGCCGAGGCTGGCCGAACTGGTACAGGGCGCGGCAGACCTGGCCGAAGGGTAGACGGGCGTGAGCGACAAGCCTGTCCCGTCACCGCCCACCTCCGACTTTTCCGCCCTCCTGTCCGGCTCGCGGCTGCGGCTGCGCGGCAAAAGTGCCTTCTTCGCCACGCTGCTGCTGCACACCGACGTTCAGCCGTCGCAGGAAGTGGCGCTGGCGGCCACCGACGGGGACCGGGTGTACCTCAATCCAGAGGCGGCGGCGCGGCTGGCACCCGCCGAACTCGACGGCCTGCTGCTGCACGAGGTCCTGCACGCCGCGCTGTCGCACGTACAGCGGCGCGGGCCACGTGACAGGAAGCACTGGAACAGGGCCGCCGACCTGATCGTGAACGGCATGGTGGCGCAGGCCGGGCTGCCGGTGGCCGAAGGAACGGCCCGAGACGGCCACCTTGAAACGCTCAGCGTGGAAGAAGTCTACGCCGCGCTGGAGCGGACCGAAGAGGAGCAGCAGGACGGGGGCGAGGGCGACACGGGCGACCTGCTCTACGGCCCCCCTTCCGACGCGCCGCCCGGTGCCGGGAAACCGGGGCAGAAGCCCTCTGACGTGACCCGGCGCTGGAAAGGCACGCTGGAACAGGCCCGCGCCGCGCAGAGCATGAGTGGCAAGGGGGCCGACCCACTCGGCCTGCACCGCGAACTGGCCCGGCTGGCCCCGGCGCGGCTGGACTGGAAAAGCCAGCTGTGGAGATTTCTGGCCCGAACACCCGTGGACTTCGGGGGATTTGACCGCCGCTTCGTGGGCCAGGGACTGTACTTAGAAGCCCTGGACGACGAGAGCCTTACGGCGCTGATCGCCGTGGACACCTCGGGCAGCGTCGATGACGAGGCGGTGAAGGCCCTGGTGGCCGAGGTGCAGGGCATCCTGGGGGCCTATCCGCACGTGCGGGCCGAGCTGTACTACGCCGACACCGAAGCTTACGGTCCCTATCCGCTGACGGCTGGCTCCGAGATTCCTCCGGCCCAGGGCGGCGGCGGCACCGACTTCCGGCCCGTGTTCGGCAAGGTCGAGGAGCACAACCCCGACCTGCTGGTGTACCTCACCGATGGCTACGGCGATTTCCCCGACGCCCCGCCGCGCGTGCCGACGCTGTGGGTGGTGCCGCCGGGCGGCCTGGAAGACGCCGGGTTCCCGTTCGGCGAGGTGCTGCGGCTGGAGGAGGGTTGAGCACCAGTCAACTGGACGCCAGACACCTGCTACCCTGACTCCAGCGGCCACCCGGCCCCCTCCCATGACCCAGAATCTTGAATCTCACCCGCTCCCACTGCTTCCTCTCGCGCCCGAGCTGACCGCCGCCGAGCTGACCCGCCTGAGCGAACACCCCGAGGCGTCTGTACGCGGGGCGGTGGCCCGGCATCCCAACACGCCGCCCGAGGTGCTGGGCGTGCTGGGCGAACACTTCCCGCAGGCGGTGCTGGGCAATCCGGCCCTGACACTGCTGCGGCTGGCCCACCCCGGCCTGCTGGGCGGCTGGTCCGGCGAGACGGTGGCGAAGCTGGCCGCGCTGCCAGACGCCCCGGCCTGGGTGCAGGACACCGCGCTGCGGCACGAGGACCTGCTGCCCCGGCTGGCGGTGGCGGGCCGCGCCGACCTGAGCGAACACCGGATGCGGAACCTGGCCTGCAACGCCATGTGGCAGCTGCGCGAGGCGATGGCAAGGCGGCCCGGCCTGATGCCGGAACTGGCCCTGATGCTGGCCCTGGACGACGATTACGACGTTCGCAAGGCCGTGGCCGCCCGTGAGGCGCTGCCGGGTGAGCTGGTGCAGCGCCTCGCAGGCGACAGTCACGCCTTCGTGCGCTCGGTGGTGGCCCGCCGCCTCGACCTGCCTCTGGCCCAGATGCAGACGCTGGCCGACGACGAAGACAGTGACGTGCAGGCCAGCGTCGCCCGCAGGCACGACCTGCCCCGCCGGATGCGGGAGGCGCTGGCGGCCAGCGAGCATCCGGGGGTGCGGGCCGCCGCCATGCAGGCGTGGCAGGTGCCGCACGCCTGGCACGCGAAGGCAGAGAACGACGCCGACCCCGAGGTCCGTGCCGCCCTGGCCCGTCGCCCGAGCCTGCCCGCCGGGGTGGCCGAGCGGCTGGCCCGCGATTCGTCCGAGGTGGTGCGCCGCGCCCTGCTGGACCGGGACGACCTGAGCGAAACGGCCATCCTGACGCTGCTGGAATCACCCGAGCAGGACATCCGGCTGCACGTGGCCTCGGCTGCCGACCTGCCCACGCGGGTGCTCGACACGCTGGCCCACGACGCCGACGCCACCGTGCGCACCGTGCTGTGCGTGCGTCCCGACCTCTCCCCCGCCCTGCTGCTGCTGCTCAGCGCCGACCCACTGGCCGAGGTCCGGCGCGGCGCGGCGCTGGCCGAGCATCCGGGGGCGGAGGTGCTCGCACGGCTGAGCAGTGATGCACATGCAGGCGTGCGCCGCGCCGCCGCCGCCCATCCGGAGTTGTCGCCCGACCTGTTCGGGGCGCTGGCCGCCGACCCGGACGCCGGGGTGCGCCTGACGCTGGCGGGCCGGGACGACCTGAGTGCGGAGCTTCGCGCCCTGCTCCGTGCCGACCTCGACGAACTGGTGCGCCAGGAGGCCGGGGGGTGAATATCCAGTGTCCGTGCGGCTCCGGCAGGCGCTGCGCCGTGTGCTGCGGGGCGATTCACAGCGGAGTACGGGAGGCCAGAACCGCCGAGGCCCTGATGAGAAGCCGCTACAGCGCCTACGTGCTGCGGCTGGAGGCATATCTGCTGGCGAGCTGGCATCCGGACACCCGGCCCCTAATCCTCGCTCTGCAAGACGACAAAACGCAGTGGCTGGGCCTGACTATACGCGGCGTGAAGGCGGGCGGGCCGGGCGACGAGAGCGGGACAGTGAGCTTCACGGCGCGCTACCGGGTAGGCCGTGAACGCCACCAGCTGGCCGAAACCAGCCGATTCGTGAGGCAGGGCGGGCGTTGGGTGTACCTGGACGGCAGCGTGTCTCAGGGCGGTGAGGCCAGCTCACACAACGCCTCCACACCGGCCCCGCCGCGCTAGACTCTGCGCATGCGTGTGGTGCAGTTTTTACAGGTGGTTCTGCTGCTGGTTCTGATCGGGTACGCCGTGCTGGTGTACCTGGAAAACCCGGTGCTGCTGCGCCTGCCGCTGCTGTTCGCGGGCCGGGAGCTGGTGCTGCCTGCCGGGCTGGGCCTGGGTCTGGGCGTGCTGGTTGGGGCACTCTACGGCGCGCTGCTGATCCTACCGCGCTACCTGCGCCAGCGGCTGCTGCGTCGCGCCGACCTGACGCGCAGGCGCGACGCCGAGTCCAGATTGCAGGCCACCTTGCAGGCCGTGATCGACGGAGACGGGCTGCACGAACCGCGTTCGGGCGACACGCAGGAACCCCTGGCATCAGCCTCCGGGACGCCCGCGCCCCAGAGTTCGGCAGCACAGACAACGGCGTCTCAGGTTGCTATGTCTCAGGTTGCTATGTCTCAGGTTGCAGTGTCTCAGGCTCCTCTGCCCGAACAGGCCATCTCCGTGCCACCGGAAGCTACCGCCGGGGGGGAAACAGCCCGCGCCGTCTCGGCTGAACCGACCCGCACCGAATTGACCGGCACTGAATTGGTTGGCACAGACGGCCTCCAGGTACAGGCGTGAGGGTGGCCGACCTGGGCCGCATTCCCGAGACGCGCTGGCAACTCGCCGCCCCGGCCAGCCGCGAGCAGCTGCTGGGCGTGATGGCGGAGTTCGGGGTGTCGCCGATGCTGGCGCAGGTGCTGCACACGCGCGGTCTGAGCCGCGACCACCTGTTTCCGGCCCGTGTCCTGACCCCCAATCCGGGCATTCTGGAGGCGGCCCGGCGCGTGGTGCAGGCCATCCGGATGGAGAAGTGCATCCGGATTCACGGCGACTACGACGCCGACGGGGTGAGCGCTGCGGCCCTGCTGGTGCTGGGGCTGCGACGACTGGGCGCGAACATCCACGGCTTCGTTCCGCACCGCCTGAACGAGGGCTACGGCATTCATCCCAGCCGGGTGCAGGCGCACGCCGACGCCTGCGACCTGCTGATCACCGTGGACTGCGGCGTGACCAACATTCAGGAAATCAGGTCGCTGCTCTCAGCGGGCACCGAGGTCATCGTGACCGACCACCACTCGCCGGGGCCAGATTTCCCGGACTGCCTGGTGGTGCATCCGCAGCTGACACAGGGCTATGATCCGGAACTGCACAACCTGACCGGGGCGGGCGTGGCCTATCACCTTCTGTGGGCGGTGTGCAGCGAGCTGGGCGAGCCGGAGCCACTGGAATATGCCCCGCTGGCGACGCTGGGCACGGTGGCCGACGTGGCCCCGCTGGTGGGCGAGAACCGCGCCCTGGTGCTGGCGGGCCTGAGCCTGTTCCCCGAAACCCGTCTGCCCGGCCTGAAGGTGCTGATGGAGGGCAAGGCGCTCAAGCGCGTGAGTGCCAGAGACGTGGCCTTCATCCTGGCCCCGCGCCTGAACGCCGCCGGGCGGCTGGGCGAGGCCGATCTGGCGCTGGAACTGCTGACCACCCAGAGCACGCGCCGCGCCGAGGAACTGGCGGTGTACCTGGAGACCCGCAACGGCGAGCGCCGAGTCATTCAGGACGCGATGTACAAGCAGGCGCTGGAACTGGTCAACCCCACCGACGCAGCCATCGTGCTCACGCACCCGGACTGGCACGCCGGGGTCATGGGCATCGTGGCGGCCAAGCTGCTGGAAAAGTTCCACAAACCGGTGTACATCGTGGCGCAGGGCAAGGGCAGCGTGCGCAGCCCTGTGGGCATCTCGGCAGTGGGCGGGCTGGTTCACGCCGCCGATCTGCTGGACCGTTACGGCGGCCACCCGGCGGCGGCAGGATTCGCCATGCAGGCCGCCCGTTTCGGGGCACTCAGGGAACGGCTGCTCGACTACGCCAGTGGGTTTCCGCGCCCGGTCCCGGCGTTGCAGCTCCAGGCCAGCCTGCCCGCCTGGGCCGCCCGCGCCGCCCTGTGGGAGGAGCTGGAGACGCTGCAACCCTACGGCCAGGGTTTTGCCGAGCCGCTGTGGCACCTGAGCGGCGAGCTGGAGGGGGCACGCGTGGTGGGCAAGAACGCCAACACCCTGCAATTTTCTATCCAGGGCGTGCGCGGCGTGAAGTATCAGGAGACGGCGGTGGCGGGTGGCCCGCGCGACCTGGCGGCACGGGTGCAGCACAGCGAATTCCGGGGCGTGGGCCGCGTGGAACTGATGCTCGACGGCCTGCGCCCGCAGGCGGCGCTGGAGCTGAGCGGTGCACCCGGCGCGCCCGTGCTGCTCAGCCATCTGCGCCTGCCCCCCAGAGAAGCGATGCAGCGCCTGCGGGCCGGGGCCAGCGCCTACGCCACCGGGGCGATAGCCGCCTATTTGCAGGACAACATTCCCGGCCTGCGACTGCTGGAGTGCGGCCAGAGGCTGGTGGGGGAGGTGGTGCTGTACGGCCTGCCGCCCGAGAGCGACCTGACGAACTGGACCGCCTCGGGCCGGGTCAGCTTCGCCTGGGGGCCGAAGACGCTGGAGGGGTTAGAGCTGAGCTTCAGCGGCAGGGAGCGCGGCGCGGAAGCCAGCGCCGACGCCTACCGCTGTTTCCAGTGGGCGCAATTCTACCGGCACCTGGGCGACGAGGGCTGGGGACGCGCGGTGGACGCCATGCTGGGAATCGAGGCCGGGGTGGAGCTGGCGGGGGTGGCGGATTGAGACTGGTTTCGCTGCTCGGCCTGTCACCAGCTGCCGCACAGGAGCAGTTTGCAACCCTGCTGGAGGGTCAGTGCTGGGCCAGATTCGCGGAACAGTTTGTTCCTGAAACGTATGGAGCAACGCCGCAAGAAGCAGATATCCTGGGCATCGTTCGCCCGGTTCTGGAGCGATGTCAAGCTGTTCTCCCCTGCCCCGGCAGTCTGGATGTGGTGCTGCTTCCCCAGGGTAACAGCGACGCCCTCTCCCACTTCGCCCGCGAGCAGATGTACGGGGTTTCCGGTGTCACTCCTGGCGCAAACATGATCGCCCTGCGCGTCGCGCTGGAGGACGGCTGGCAGCGGGCACTGGCCGACGCCGCAGCGCACGAGTACCACCACGCCGCCTGGGTGGCCCTGTGCCCGGACTTTGACCACAGCGCAGACCTGCCGCTCGACGAGTGGCTGGCCTTCGAGGGGCGGGCCTGCGTCTTTGCCCGGCGGATGACGGACGGCTGGGTGGCCCCCTGGACGCTGCCCATAGACGATCCTGCGTTTGAACACCGGGTTCGGCAGGCCGTTTTGAGTGGCGAACCATTTCGGCCCAGGGACGCGCCGCCCTGGTGGGTTTATCGTCTGGGAACAGCGTGGGTGAAAGAGGCACTGGCGAAGCTTCCAACCATGCCGGTGACGGATTGGACGCAGCTGTCGGCGCGTGAACTGTTCGAATAGCCTGTTAAAGCAGCGGGCCGATCAACGGTTCGAGCGCTCTGATGGCGTCTGTGATTTCCAGCCAGTTTGCGTCCGGCGTACGGTTCAGCCCCGCGTCGAAATCGCCCAGCCACGTCCCGAGCTGAAGTTGGAGCTTCGCGGCCTGCTGCACGTCAATCAGACCGCGCGTCTGAATGTCCTGAATCCTCGCCGTCAGATCAGCAGCCAGCCGTTCGCGGAACTCGACGATGGCCCTCATGAACTCGTGGCGCGGCAGGCTGAGCTGGCCGTGACTCTGGACCATCACCAGCACGCCGCCCAGCCGCTTCTGCCGGGTGTCCCAGGTCACCTCCAGGTGTCCGGCGTCGGTTGAAACAATGGTCAACTCCGGGGCCGCCCTGAGATACCCCGCGTCGAGTCGCCGCTCACGCCACCAGCGTTCGGCGGTCTGACCCAGCTGCCAGAGGTCTGGAGATTCAGGCGGCGAGTCCTCCGGCAAGCCCTCAAGGAAGGCGTGCAGGGCGGCCTGCCACGTCGTCCAGCTTCCACGGCAGACGGCGCCCGCCAGTTCGGGCGGCAATGGGTCGAGCCACGGCCCCAGCGCCTCGCCGAGGTCGGCAAAGAACCTGAGCACCTGATATTCGATTCCCGCAGGGTGCCCGTGTTCCGGGTACAGGTTCACCCAGTCCAGATGGGCCTGCGGCACAATTTCGCCGTCCAGTTCAAGCCAGTACGCGCCGTCCGACAGCCAGAACAGCCCGCCCAGCAGTTGCTTGCGGTCCGGCCAGGTGCTGAGCAACCCGTCCAGGTCGGCCAGTCGGAAACCGATGGCGAAGCGGCGGCTTCTCTGTGTATCCACCCTCAGCCGCGCCTGAACCAGCTCCTGACGCGATTCAGCACAGGAGTTTGACGGGCATCTCTGACAGGCACCGGGGCCGTGTCAGGACGACCTTGAGGCGGCAAGCCTCCACCGGACTGATTGGCCTCCCCGTCTTCCAGCCGCGCCAGCGCCCCGTCCAGGCTGCCCAGCAGGCTTTCCGGCGTGCTGCCGACCTGCCCGCCCGTCTGGACATTCAGCCGGCCCGACAGCAGCTCGCGCATCAGCAGGGCGTCGAGCCTGCCGACAGCTTCGCCGGGAGCCGCCGCCCGCAGAGGGCTGACATCGATGATGCAGGGCGCAGCATGCCCCAGCAGCGCCGTGAAGGCCGCCCCCCCGCGCAGAGCGCCGTATTCGGCCTGACGCACCTCGCTGGAGCTGAGCAGCAGGCGGCCCACAGGCTGTTCCCCTTCGCCCAGCAGGTGCACCCAGTAGGCCAGTCGGCTGACCGAGAACAGTTGCAGCACGTCAGTCAGCGGCACGTCGGCAGCCTTTGTGCGGAAGGCGGTGCGGTGGTCCTGCGGGGCCACATCGCCCACCAGGGCCAGCTCCGCCGACACGTCGATGGTCCGCCCTGACAGCACGGCGGGGGCCACCGCCTCGTCGTCGAGGGTCGCCATCTCGATCAGCAGCTGCTCACCGCTGAGGGTCAGGCTGCGCCGCTGCTGCACGGGCGCGCCCCGGTGGACGGTGAAGCGCCCGCCCTCCTGGCGAAACAGGATCTGGAGCGCCTTGAGGCCCACCTTCGCCCCCACAGGCCGGGCCGGGCTGAACATCACGTCGGTGGGCAGGCCCCGCTCGAACACCAGCACAAACGTGCCCGCCAGGGTCCTCAGCTCCCACCACAGCGACTCGCCGCGCGTACACAGGTAACGGAACAGGTCGGGCAGGGCGTCGTGAGTGAAGCCGCCCTCGATCAGCACCGCCCTCTCCACGCCCGGCGGTGGTCCGCCCAGGCCGTACCCGGCGACAGGAGTTTCTCCGGCGCGGCTTGCTCCCCCACTCTTCTGCGCTGAGTTCAGGTCACGGCCCACCATTCGTCTTCGTCACCTCCCTCCTGCCCCGCCTGCGCTCTCTCAGCCGTATTCTCCCAACTGGGTCAGCGCCACGGACACATTCTAGAGTCACGGGTGGGCCGGGCCGAATCCACTGATTGGGGGGGGGCAGACGTGATTGGTGGTGGTTGCGCTGGGGGGGGGTGGAGTCCGCCAGCTAGGACCGTGCCTCGATCTGCTCATGGATCTGCGCCCAGGTGGCCATGCGGTCTTCCAGCCTGACTTCCAGGTCGTGCGCAGTCTTGCCCAGCAGCGCGAAATCAGCGCCCGGGGTGGGCTGGGCCAGGGCGCGGTGGGCCAGTTCCAGCTCGGCCTCCAGCCCGGCAATCTCGGTCTCGATGGCCTCGGCGTCGCGGTTGAGCTGCCACAGGCCCCTGCCCTTCGGGGCGGCTGGAGGCGCAGCGGTCCTGGAGGTGGGCAGGGCCAGTGCAGCCTGCTCGGCGGCGGCGCGGGCCAGCGTCTGCGGGTGCTTTTCCTGCGAGTAGGCGTAGCCGCCGGGATAGTCGTAGAACTGCCCGTCCTCGATCAGCCAGACGCGCTCGGCCAGATTTTCCACCAGCCGCCGGTCGTGCGAGATCATCAGCAGGGTTCCGGCAAACTCGTCGAGCGCACCCTCCAGCGTTTCGAGCATCTCGATGTCGAGGTGGTTGGTCGGCTCGTCGAGCACCAGAAAGTTGTGGTCCTCCTGCGCCAGCTTGAGCAGGGCCAGCCGCGCCCGTTCGCCGCCCGACAGGGTGCTGACCCGCTTGTCGTGCTGGTCGTAGGGAAACAGGTAGGTGCCCAGCAGGTCGTGGGCCTGGGCGTCTTTTTCGACGTAGGCGCGCGCCTCGTCGTAGAGGGTCGCGCCCTCATCCACGCCGCGCAGCTGCTGGTCGTAGTAGCCCAGACTCACCCGCGCCCCGCTGCGCAGCTGGGCGCGCGGGTCGTCTCCGGCCTCCAGGCCCAGCAGCACCTTGAGCAGCGTGGTCTTGCCCGCCCCGTTGCGCCCGATCAGGGCGACGCGCTCGCCCCGCCGCAGCTGCACGTTCACGTCCCTGAACAGCACTCTGCCCCCCAGCGACTTGCTGAGGTGGCGGGCATCCAGCACCAGGTCTCCGCTCTGGGGCGCGTGAAACACGATGTTCGACAGCCTGCGCTCGGGCGGCGGCGGGGCCTGCGTGGCCGCCGACTTCATGCGGTCCACCCGGCTCTGCATGCTCTTGGCCCGCCGCGCCAGCTTGCTCATGCCCAGGCCCCAGATCTTCATGCGGTCTGCGCTCGCCTGCAAGGTGGCGATCTGCTTGCTGTCCGTTAACGCCCGCTGGCGTTGCCGCTCCAGGTCGGCCTCCAGCGCTTCCCGGAAGAAGGTGTAGTTGCCCGCATACACTTTTATTTTCGCGCCCGACAGGTAGGCGGTGTCGGTGCTGACCGCGTCCAGAAAGGCCCGGTCATGGCTGATCAGCAGCATCGCGCCCCGGTAGCCGGAAAGGAAGCGTTCCAGCCACTCGACCATCACGATATCGAGGTGGTTGGTCGGCTCGTCGAGCAGCAGCACGTCGGGGTTCTCGACCAGCAGGGCGGCCAGCCCCAGCCGGGTGCGCTCGCCGCCCGACAGCCCGCTCACCAGGTCATGCTCGCGGCCCCGGAAACCGAAGGCCAGCGTCACGCCCGCCTTGCGGCTGCGCCTCTCGTAGCCGCCGCGCCGGGCGAAGTGTTCCAGCAGCTCGTGGTGGCGCAGGATGCTCTCGGGGCTGCCGCCCGCCATCTCGGCGGCGGCGGCGTCCAGCTCCTGCTCCAGGGCGTCGAGTTCGCTGAAGGCCGCCTCCAGCACGCTGTCCACCGTGCCGCCTTCCGGGAAGGTCGGGTCCTGGGCCAGCGAACGCACCCGCACCCCCGGCCCGCGCAGCACCGCTCCGGCGTCCGGTAAGAGTTCTCCGGTCAGGAGTTTGAGCAGGGTACTCTTACCGGCCCCGTTGCGGCCCACCAGCGCCAGTCGGTCACCAGGCTCCACGCCCACTGACACCCCGTCCAGCACCGCTCTGGTTCCGTAGTCCTTCACCACTTCCTGTAATCCGACAAGCACGAGGAGAAGTATACGTTTTGTGACAAATCCACCCTAAGATGAAGATGTGAATGTGAAGGCTCCCTCAGACCTCCCGCGCCGCCCAGTTCCCTCTGGGGCGGCTCTGAACCAGATCGGGCGTCTGCGGCCAAAGGAGGCTCTGCCCCCCGTACCGAAGGCGCTGCTGGCGTCCTCGCTGACGCCAGGAACGGCATTGGCGCTGGGCATGGGTCCGATACTGGGCACGGTTCTGGCACTGGGCACGGTTCTGGCACTGAGCACGGTTCAGGCCGCCCCGGCCACCCCGGCGCCGCCCCTGAGCCTGAGCCAGATCGGCGGCAGCGTCGAGGTCCAGGGGCCGGTATGGGGGCTGGCCCGGAAGGGGCAACAGGTCAGCACGGCGCTGCGAACCGGAACCGGGCGGGCGGTGCTGAGCGGTCCCGGCGACGGCAAGCTCATGCTGGGCAGCAGTTCGCTGATGCGGGTCTACAACAACCAGCCCGACGTGCAGTCGGGGCGCTTTTATGTCAGCGGCGCGGCCCAGCTGTACGCCTTCGGGACCCATCTGTACGCCTCCGGGCAGACGCGCCTCGACGCCAGCGGCCCGGTGCAGCGCGTGGCGGTCATTAACGGAACGCTGCGGCTGTCTCCGGGCGGGCGGGCGTTTACCCTCAAGGCCGGGCAGCAGTACAGCTTTCGCAGCGGTAAAATCACCCCGTTCAAGGAGAGCGACCCCTGGTATCTGTCACAGTTCGTCGGCGAGGGCGACGCGGTGCTTCAGGCCAGCCGGGGCAGCGTGCTGAGCGGCCCCACGCCACAGCAGTTTCGCAGCGCCGTGATCGGTCAGGTGCTCGCCAGCGGGTCGCGCCTGAAAACCGGGGCAGACGCCTGGGCCGAACTGGGCTTTTCGGGTGGCGGCTACCTGCGCCTCCAGGCCGACAGCCAGCTGAAAGTTCTCGGCGTGGAGAAAACAAGCGCGGGCCGCGAGGTGCTGCTGCAACTGGAGACGGGCAGCGCCTGGAATGTGGTGCAGAAGGGCGTGGGCGGCTATCAGCTGAGCACGCCCACCGTGACCACCGCCGTGCGCGGAACGGTCTTCAGGGTGGACGCGAGCGGTCTGGTCAAGGTCTTCGAGGGCGCGGTGTCGCTGCCCTCGCAGGGCGACGCGGTCATTGCCCAGGGTGCGCAGCGTGAAACGGCGGGCAGGCTGGGCGGCCTGAACACCGACGCGCTCGACATCTTCAACATCGCCCTGGACGCCGAGCGGGCCAGCAAAACGCTGCTGGAGGTGCCCCAGCTCACCCAGGTCAGCGGCCTGAACCTGAACGTGACCAGCAACCCCGGGGCGCGCCTCAGCGTGAGCCTCGGCGGGCGAAACGCCGAGGTCAGCGCCGGGAGCGGGGCGTTCGCGCTGCAAGAAGCCCTGCCGGAAGGCCGTTACCCGCTGGTGGTGCGCGCCGCACGCCCGGAACAGACCCTGGAATTGACCCAGTCGCTGGTCATCGACCGCACGCCCCCGGCTTTCAGCGTGTCGGGCATCAGTCAGGACGGCGCGACCCTGACCATCACGGGCGCGGTCAGTGACAACTTCACGGCGCTGCCGCTGCTGCGCGCCGAGCTTGGCGGGCAGGTCTACACGCTACACGCCAGCGGGCCGTTCAGCTGGACGCTGCCTGTGGTTCCTGGAGACGACAAGCAGCTCAAGACCCTCACGCTCAGCGCCACCGACGAGGCGGGCAACCGGACCGATGCGCTCCTCCCCTGAACGTGGCTCCGGCGGTAGGCGGGCAGGCCGGACGCCGCCGCAGCGCTTCCCGCCCACCCTGACCGGCTGGATGCTGGCGGCAGCAACATTGCTGGCCCTGCTGTTCTCGCTGCTCACGCCGCTCAACCAGGCTCTCTGGGACGCCCTGAACCGCTCCCTGCCCGCCGCACCCGACCCGAGGGTGGTGGTGGTCGGCATCGACGACGAGACGCTGCGCGATTATGGCCGCCTCGACACCTGGGACCGCAGCCTGTATGCCCGTGCCCTCAGGACGCTGGATCAGGCCGGGGCGCGGGCGGTGGCCCTCGACATCCTGTTCCAGGGGCGGGCCAGCGGAGACGAGGCGCTGGGGCCGCTGCTCAGCCGCAAGGGCGTGATCCTGGCGAGCACCCCAGGAGACCCGCAGGGCGTGGGGCTGGGGCCGCGCACCGGGCGCGGAGCGGTGACCGGCCTGTCGGTGCTCAACATCGACCCGGACGGCGTGGTGCGGCGGTTTCAGCGCGGGTACCGGCTGCCGGACGGCCAGCTCGTTCCCAGCCTGGCCGAGCAGCTGGCCCGCGCCGCCGGGGTGAGCGCCCAGCCCCAGGCCACACAGTCTTCAGGCACGCCGCTCTCGACCACGCCCCAGACCATCCGGTACGTGCAGCCCGACCAGGGGGCGCTGCCGGCGCTGTCGTTCCGTGACCTCGTGAACGGCACGGTGCGCTACTCGCAGCTGCAAGACAAGCTGGTGGTCATCGGCCTGACCGCTGCGGGCAGCCAGGGGTCGGGCTACCTCGACGTGTCGCGCGTGGCCGTGCCCGGCGTGATCTTGCAGGCCCGCACGGTGTCGTCGCTGCTGGCAGAGCCGTTTGTGCGCTTCGGTCTCTGGTGGACGCTGCTGCTGGGCGTGCTGGCGGCAGTGTCGGCGGTGCTGCTGCGCGGCTTCTGGGGCTTCGTGATCGCCGCCCTGGCTGTGGGGCTGTCGCTGCCGCTGTGGCTGGCCGACGTGCAGTTTCCGGGGGCCACCGTGTCGCTGTGCGCCATGACCGGGCTGCTGCTGGTGGCCGCCGAACGCTGGTGGCAGCTCCGCCACCTGGGCACGGTGGACCCGCTGACGGGATTGGGCAACCGCCTGGCCTTCACCAGAGCCGTCGAGCACCGCTGGGCCGGGCGCAACGAGCGTCCCATCGGGCTGCTGCTGGTCGATCTGGCGGGTTTTCGCAACGTGAATGACCGCCTGGGCATACAGGCCGGAGACGCGCTGCTGCAACACCTGGCCGGGACCCTGAAGGGCAACAAACGCCGGGCCGACGTGGTGTTCAGGTGGGGGGCCGACGAGTTCGTGCTGCTGGTCGATGGAAGCGACCCCCAGGAACTCGCCCGCTTCGCTGCCCGCATGCAGGCGGCGCTGGCCGAGATCAGCGGCCCGGACGGCAGTGTGCGGGCCAGCACCGGACACTCGATGACCGGTCCAGACATTCACACCCCCACAGAACTGATCGAGCGGGCCTCGCGCATGCGCTACCGCAACAAGTATCAGGGCGAAACGGCGGGGTAGCAGCCCGCGTAGCACACAGCAGAAGAAGGCCCCACCATCTCGGCGGGGCCTTGTTCCTTACCAGTTTTCTCTACGTCCCCGCGAGCTGGGTCCAGATGCCGGGAAAGGCCACCCAGGCGTAGGCCAGATTGGGCAGAATGCCCAGCGCCGTGATGCTCACCACGCCCAGCGCCACGCTGAAGGTGATGGCGGGCCGGGCGCCCTCGTACTCGCGGGCGGGCGTGCGGTCTGGCATGAACATCAGCGCGGCGACCCGCATGTAGTAGATGAACGCCGCGATACTGCTCAGGGCGGCCAGGACGGCGACCCAGCTGTAGCCGTTCTGGAAGGCCGCCTGGAAGGCCATATACTTGGCGAAGAAGCCCGCGAAGGGCGGCAGGCCAGCCAGACTCGCCAGGCAGATGGCGAGGGCCGAGGCGTAGCCCGGATGGCGATAATACAGCCCCCGCATGTCGGCGATTTCCAGACCCGCCTCGGTGCGTTGCAGGGCCGCCACCACCGCGAGAGCTGCCGCCGTGGTCAGGGTGTAGATGAGCAGGTAGTAGGCCAGCGCCGGGCCGCCCAGCTCTGGCGTGCCGAGCAGCGTCAGGGCCAGAAAGCCGGTCTGGGCCACCGCCGAGTACGCCAGCAGCCGCTTGAAGTTGGTCTGGAACAGGGCGGCCAGGTTGCCCACGATCAGGGTCGCGGCGGTCAGCACCGCCAGCACGTCCAGCCAGTTGGGCGCGTTGTGCAGCGCCCCGCTGAAGACCCGCAGCAGGCCCGCGAAGGCCCCGACCTTGACGACCGTGCTCAGAAACAGGCTGACCACGGTGGGCGCGCCGCCGTACACGTCGGGCGTCCACTGGTGAAAGGGGGCCAGCGCCACCTTGAACCCGAAGCCGCACAGCAGCAGCAGCGCGCCGGCCACCAGCATCGGCATGTTGCTCACGCTCAGGCCCGACGAGGCCGCCGCAATGCCCGCAAAACCGAAACTGCCCGTCGCGCCGTACACCAGCGCGATGCCGTAGATCAGGATGGCGCTGCCAGTGGCGCCCAACAGGAAGTACTTCAGGCCGGATTCCTCGCTCTCACGGCTGTCCTGCAAAGTGGCCAGCACGTATCCCGACAGGCTCATCACCTCCAGCCCGATCAGCATGGTGATCAGGTCGCCGGAAAAGGCGATGATCAGCGTGCCGGTGACGGCGAACATGAGAATGGCGTCGAACTCCGGAAAATTCAGGCGCGAGCGTCCGGCGGTGTCGAGCGACACCAGGACGGCGAGCGCCGAGCCGATGAGCAGCACCACGCCCAGCGCAATCGCAGCGTTGTCGGCCTGGAGCGAGCCGCCAAAGGCCGTCTGACCCCTGTTCCAGAGCGTGAACATGCTGACCGCACTCAGGACGAGCGACACCAGCGCGATAATCGCGACGGCGCGGCGCGGCAGGAAGAAGCCCAGCACCGTGGCGGCGATGGCGCCCAGCAGCGTGATCAGAATGGGCAGCATCGGGGCCAGCGCGACGTCGGGCAGGACAAGAACACCTGTCATAAAAATGCTCCATTTTTATGGCCGAGCGAAGCGAGTAGGCTGAGCAGAGAAGGGCTTGGGATCGGAATGACCAGGGTGCCCTTCCCTGGGCATGGAGTGGACAAGCCCTTCTTCAGAGGCATTACTGTCCACCTCCCAGCAGTGCCCGGACCACCGGCTGGATCAGGTTCAGGGCGGGCGCGGAATACACGCCGAACACGACACAGACGGCCAGCGGCACGCCGAGCACCAGCCATTCGGTGTGTTGCAGATCGAAGACCTTGACGCCGCCGGGCGGTCTGGCCTGCCAGTAGGTCGTCTGGTACGCGCTCAGGGCGTACACGGCGGCGGCGATGGTGGACAGCCCCGCGATGAAGGCCAGCCAGGGATAGATCTGGTACGCGCCCAGCAGGATGCTGAACTCACCGATGAAGCCCGCCAGCCCCGGCACCGCGATGCTGGCGAACCACAGGCTCATGGTCACGCCGCTCAGGATGGGCGCCTGCGTCATCAGGCCGCCGACCTTGGTGTTCAGGCTGCCGACCCGCTCCTGGAGCATGCCGGCGGCCAGAAACAGCGCCCCCGTATAGACGTTCTGGAAGGCCAGCAGATAGATGGCCCCGATCATGGCGGTGGGTTCCAGGCTGAAGATGCCCAGGCCCACCAGCCCCATGTGGCTCAGGCCCGCGTAGGCCAGCAGCCGTTTCCAGTCGGTCTGTCGGAAGGCGATCCAGGCGGCGTAAATGGCGGTGAAGGCCGCGAGGCTCATCAGGACCGGGCGCAGCTCCAGGCTGGCGTCGGGAAACAGGGTCATGCCGAACCTGAACAGGCCGTAAGCGCCAACCTTGTACAAAGTTCCCATCACGTCGGCCACGCCGCTGTCGTGGTTCTGCTCGTGAAAGTCCGGCAGCCAGGCGTGCAGCGGAAACAGCGGCAGCTTGACCGCCATCGCCGCCAGGAAGCCCAGGTACAGCCACATCTGCGCAGCTCCCGTAACCGGGTGGGCGATCAGGTCAGCCAGTGCAAAGGTGGGCGAGCCGCCCAGCGCCTTGACGCCGATGATGGAAACCAGCATCAGCATGCTGCCCAGCAGCGTATACGCGCCGAACTTGATCAGGGCGGCCATGCGGTGCGTCTTGCCGTACACGGCGAGCATCAGCAGCGCCGGAATCAGGGCGTCCTCGAAGAAGACGTAGAACAGCACGAAGTCGCGGGCGGCGTAGATGCCCAAGAGTCCCGTTTCCATCGCCAGGATCAGGCTGAGCATGGTGCCGGGGTTGGGAATGCGGCGGGCGGTGTAGATGATCGCCACGAAGGTCATCAGGGCCGTGACGAGGGCCAGCAGCAGGCTCACGCCGTCGAGGGCCACCGAGTAGGTGACGCCCAGCGCCTGTATCCAGGGCACGCTCACGAGGTCCGCGCCGCCGCCGCGCCACATCAGCAGGCCCAGGCCCAGCGTGAGCGCCGCCGCGAAGCCCGCGACCTCCTCGCGCCAGCGCACTGGCGTGGCGAGCAGCAGCAGGCTGGCAATCATCGGAATGAAGATGAAGAAGTGGATCATTGATGGCCCCCAGTCCGAACGACAGAGCAATGGCTCGGTCTTTTTCCACAGGCCCTCATGCCAGCCCGCCCATCAGTTTCAGCGCCCAGTAGCCGAGAATCAGCGTGGTGCCCAGCAGCATGCTGACCGCGTAGGAGCGCACGAAACCGCTCTGCCAGAAGGTGGCGAGGCGGCCCAGCGAGCCGACGGTCTCGCCGACAGATTCGATGGTGCTGTCCACCCCCCGGTCCATGCTGTCCAGGACCCCGGCGATGCCCGCCGCCGGAATGCTCACGGCGTTGCTGTACAACGCATCGAGGTACAGCGAGTTGCTGCTCACATCACGCAGGGCCGCCGGAGCGTCGGTCAGCTGATTGCGGGTGTACATCACGTAAGCCAGCCCCAGGCCCAGCACGCCCGCCAGCACGGCCACGAAAGTCAGGCCCCATTCGGTGCCGACAGACAGTTCGCCCGCCAGAACCGGCAGCACATTGCCCAGCCAGCTGTCGAGCGCGTGATGGCCGCCCAGAAAACTCGGAATGTTCAGGAAGCCGCCCAGCGTGGCGAGTGCGGCCAGCACGCCCAGCGGCAGGTTCAGCACCGCGCCGCCCTCGTGCGCCTTCGCGTGGCCCCGGTACTGTCCACGCCACACCAGGAAGTACCAGCGGCCCATGTAGAAGGCCGTCAGCAGCGCCACCGCGAGGCCGATCAGGTACAGGGCAGAGTTCTGCTCGTAGGCGGCGGTCAGGATGCTGTCTTTGGAGAAAAAGCCCGCCCAGATGGGAATGCCGGAGATGGCGAGCACGCCCACGCCCGAGACGATGTGCGTAAATGGCATGGACTTCCTCAGCCCGCCCATCTTCCGAACGTCCTGCTCGTCGTGCAGCGCGTGGATCACCGCGCCCGCCGCCAGGAACAGCAGCGCCTTGAAAAACGCGTGCGTGAGCAGGTGGAACACGCCCGCCGTGTAGGCGTGCAGCCCCACGGCCATGAACATGTAGCCCAGCTGCGACACCGTGCTGTACGCCAGAATCTTCTTGATGTCGTACTGGTTCAGGGCCGAAATCGCGCCGTACAGGGCGGTCAGGCCGCCGACCCAGGCGACCCACTGGCTTGCAACGGGAGCGAGGTCGTACAGGAAGTGCGTGCGGGCGATCAGGTACACGCCCGCCGTGACCATGGTGGCCGCATGAATCAGCGCCGAGACGGGCGTGGGACCGGCCATCGCGTCGGGCAGCCAGGTGGTGAGCGGCAGCTGGCCCGACTTGCCCACCGCGCCGACCAGCAGAAACAGGCAGATCAGTTCGATGATGCTGCGCTGGGCCTGAGCCAGAGCGCCACCCATTGCGGCCAGATCGGGGATGACGAGCGTGCCATAGGCCTTGTAGATCAGGAACATGCCGAGCATGAAGCCCAGGTCGCCCACGCGGTTCATGATGAAGGCCTTGCGGGCGGCGTTCGAGTTGCTCACGCCCTCGGGGTTGCTCCCGTCCCGGTGTCCGGCAAACCAGAAGCCGATCAGCAGGTAGCTGGCCGTGCCCACGCCTTCCCAGCCGACAAACATCAGCGGGTAGCTGTCGGCCATCACCAGAATCAGCATCATGGCGACGAAGAAATTCAGGAACGCGAAGAAGCGGCCAAAGCGCGCGTCGCCGTGCATGTACGAGATGGAATAGACGTGAATCAGCGTGCCGACGCCGGTGATGATGAGCGCCATCAGGGCCGAGAGGCGGTCTAGGTAGAAGCCCACCGGCAGGTTGACCGTGCCGCCAGCCGCGTTCTTGGCCATGTTGGGCAGCCAGGTCCACAGCACCTCATGGATGGGCGCGGGCAGGTTGAGCACGTTGACCAGCGCCACGATGAAGCTCAGGCCGACCATCACCGAGCCGAGAATGCCGCCCGCCGCGCCCCTGAAGAAGCGGCCAAAACAGATGAGCAGCATGAAGCCGATCAGCGGGAAGAGGGGGAGCAGGTACAGGGGCATGGTCATCCCTTCATCGCCGCGAGGTCGTCCACATTGGTGGTCTCGCGTTTGCGGAAGATGGCGACGATGATGGCCAGCCCGATGGCGACCTCGGCGGCGGCCAGCGTCATGACGATGAACACGGCAGTCTGGGCGGTCAGGTCACCCCAGGCGCGGGCGAAGGCCACGAGCGACAGGTTGGCGGCGTTGAGCATCAGTTCGACGCTCAGGAACACCATCACGGCAGTGCGGCGGGTTAAAACTCCGAACATGCCGATGGCGAAGAGGATGCCGGAGAGGGCGAGGTAGGAGCCTGTGGATACCATTAAACGGCTCCTTTGCGTTTCCCCTCGCCCCTTGCGGGAGAGGGGCGCTGCGAAGCAGCGGGGAGAGGGG
>JANXWI010000169.1 GCA_025351205.1 Deinococcus sp. | reverse complement strand
GGGCGGGCCTGAAGGCTTTACGCCCGCGCCCGGTACCGTTCCAGCAATTCTGTTTTCAGGTCGTCGAAGCCAACCGCCTTGCGCTCCCTGGTGCCTTCCGTGGTGCGTTCGCGCACGCTCACCTGCCGGCCCGCCTGCTCCTGATCGCCCACGATCAGCATCACCGGAATCTTGCTCAGCTCGGCGCTGCGGACCTTGGCGTTCATGCGGTTGGAAGAGTCGTCCACCTCGGCCCTCAATCCGGCGGCGTGCAGCTCCTGTTCCAGCTCTCGGGCGTAATCGTTGTGGCGGTCGGCAATCGGCACGATGAGCACCTGACGCGGGGCCAGCCACAGCGGAAAGTCGCCGCCGTAGTGTTCGATGAGGATGCCCACGAAGCGCTCCAGGCTGCCGAAAGGCGCACGGTGAATCATGATGGGGCGGTGGTCCGCGCCGTCTTCGCCGGTATAGGAGATGTCGAAGCGCTCCGGCAGGTTGTAGTCCACCTGAATGGTGCCCAGCTGCCACTCGCGCCCGATCACGTCCTTGATCACGAAGTCGAGCTTGGGGCCGTAAAACGCCGCGTCGCCCGGCTCGACAGTGAAGGGCAGGCCCACCTCGCCCACCGCCTCGATGATCTGGCGCTCGGCGGCCTCCCAGTTCTCGTCGCTGCCGACGTACTTGCCGCCGGAAGCGTCTCGGGTACCCACCCGGAAGCGCACGTCGGTCATGCCAAACGTCGCCAGCACCAGTACGGTCAGGTCCAGCACGTCCAGAAATTCCTTCTTGAGCTGGTCGGGGCGGCAGAAGATGTGGGCGTCGTCCTGGGTGAAACCGCGCACCCGCGTCAGGCCGTTCAGCTCGCCCGACTGCTCATAGCGGTAGACCGTGCCGAACTCGGCCAGCCGCACCGGCAGGTCGCGGTAACTGCGCGGCTTGCTGGCATAGATTCGCACATGGTGCGGGCAGTTCATCGGCTTGAGCATGTACTGCTCGTCGTCCACGGTGATCGGGGAGAAGTTGCTGTCGGAATAGTTCTGGTAGTGCCCCGAGGTCTTGTACAGCTCCAGGTTGCCGATGTTCGGCGTGATCACGCCCTGGTAGCGGCGCTGGAACTGCTGCTCCTTCAGGAAGGCGGCCAGTTCCTCGCGCAGAATGGCACCGTTGGGCAGCCACAACGGCAGGCCCTTGCCCACCAGCGGGTCGATGACGAACAGTTCCATCTCCCTGCCCAGCTTGCGGTGGTCGCGGCGTTTGGCCTCTTCCAGCCGCTCCAGGTAGGCGTCCAGCTCCTTCTGGGTCGCAAAGGCCACGCCGTACACGCGCTGGAGGGTGGGCCTGCTGGCGTCGCCGCGCCAGTACGCGCTGCTGGTGCTCATCAGCCTGAAGGCCGTCGGCAGCGCCCCGGTGCGTGGAAAGTGCGGCCCCCGGCACAGGTCCACGTAGTCGCCCTGCGAGTAGAAGGTGATCGGCTCGTCGTCGGGCAGACCCGCGATCAGCTCGACCTTGTAGGGATCGTAGGCGAACTGTTCCAGCGCGGCGGCCTTGCCCACGTCGGCGCGCGTGATGTCGAGGTTGCGGCCCAGGATGTCCCGCATGACCCCTTCGATGGCCGGAAAGTCTTCCTCGCTCAGCGGCGCGGGCAGGTCGAAATCCTGATAGAAACCGTTCTCGATAAATGGTCCCACGCCGCGTTTGACCGCTTCACGCGGAAAGCCTTTCGCCATGTAAAACTCGCCCACCGCCTGACTCAGCACGTGCCCCAGCGAGTGCCGGAAAAGGGGCGCGGCGTCCTCCGGCTTCTTCTTGGTGATCAGGGTGATGGCGGCCTCGTCGGGCAGCGGCGTCATCAGGTCGGTCAGTTCACCGTTCGCGGTGGCGGCCAGCGCGTCCTGGGCCAGCCTGGGGCCGATGGCCTTGGCGGCGTCGAGGGCGGTGGCACCGTGTTGCAGCTCCAGTTGTTTCCCGTCGGGAAGCGTGACGTGCATAAGACTCCTTGTGGTTCGATCAAGCATGAGTGGGCCAGGTCTGAACGCATAACAGCACAACGCCTGGGAGCAGAAAAAAGCTCTCAGGCGCGTGTAGTTCGCGTGACCGCCAACTTGGGCATTCGTTGTAAACATACGCAGCTCATCATCAGACAGCGGTGCCACAGTCTGTCAGAGAGGAGGGCAGGCTTCATGGGGGCAGTCTAACGGCTGGGCGGCGGAAGGGGCAAGCGAATCGCTCACCACGGCAGCCCGCGCAGGTCCACCTCTCCGCCGCCGGGCCACGCCTCCGACCCTTTCAGCACCGCAAGAACCATCGTCGGCCCGGCGTCCAGGCCCCATCGCTGCTCGTCGGGATCGAAAAAGCGCACCGGCTGGGGCACGCGCACGAAGCCGCCGCGCTCATAGAATCCGGTCACCGCCTCCCGGCATTGCAGGAAGCCGAAATCGGTGGGGAGATCGTTCGACAAGACCCGGTGCAGTTCGTGCAGCAGCCGTTTCCCCACGCCCCGACCCTGCCAGTCGGGGTCCACGCAGACCGCGCCAGCGCCCGCAATCTGGATGTCCTGCCCATCCACGCCGACCACCCGCCGCCCGAAGCCGAGCTGCGCCACTGGCCGCCCTTCTTCCGCCAGCCACAGGTGGTATTCCGGCTCGCTGCCCCAGTACGACGCGCCCGCCCAGAAGTCGGTGAACTGCGGATAGGCACGCACGAGCAGATGACGAAACGCCTGTTCCAGCGCGGACGTCACGTCGGCTCTGGCCGTCAGGTGGACGCTCAGCAATGCCGCTCCGGGCCAGGAATACGGGTGTTCGCCTCGCCGTAGTCGATCTCAAAATACTTGAACCCTTCCTGCACCTCCTCGCCCGCCGTGTACCCCATGCCCACATACGCGGGCGTGGCCTCGCGCAGGTTGGCGTACCAGAACAGGTAGCGCAGGCCGCGTGCTCTGCCCCAGGCTTCCATGCTCTGCATCAGGGCGCGGCCCACGCCCTTGCGGCGGTGATCCGGCGCGGTATACAGGTCGTGTAGCTTGGCGGTGAGGTGGCTGTTACCGCTGCGAATGTGCGGCCCGTAGTCCTGCGCCGCCGCGTAGCCCAGCAACGTTTCACCCTCGAAGGCCCCCAGCAGCGCCCAGTCGGGGTGGGTGCAGAAGGCCGGGAAGCGCTGCTCAAGCGCCGATTCACTGTCTACAAATCGCATGCCTTGCAGCATCGGCAGGGCCTGCGGGAAGTCGGAGGTCATCAGGGGCCGGACGGTTGGGGGCATGGCGACATGCTGCGCCTAAAAGTTGATGGGTGCATCCGCCAGATGGCCCAATAGAGCATTTGTCAAAAAGGCTTTCTCTTTTTGACCGACTGGAAGGAGTGAATTTAGTGGAGCATTGGGCATGATGGAGCTGACAAAAGGCAGTTGTTTTGGCAGTGGAATTATGACAAATGCTCTAGAATGGCCTTGTGCCCATGCCTGAGCCGGAAAGAGTGTCCAGGACGAGAGGCCGAGACGTCTTTTCTCACCACGGAAACGGGAGTGCGGCACGGTCTCTGTAGGGGACAGCCACAGCCAGCATCTGGGACTAAGGTGTACACGGTCCGCAAGTCCGCAGGGTGCCGGGTAAGCGTCGATGGAAGATCGGTGAGGGTACGAATCAGGAAGAACGAAAATTCCAGGTTCAGCCACAGCCAAGGGCTTTGCCGGAAACGTCCTGGGAGCGCTCTAGAGCATTTGTCATAATTCCACTGCCAAAACAACTGCCTTTTGTCAGCTCCATCATGCCCAATGCTCCACTAAATTCACTCCTTCCAGTCGGTCAAAAAGAGAGAGCCTTTTTGACAAATGCTCTAGGGGATGCAGGGACGGGCGTTTGAGGCAAATACCGGGGTGTCAGCGAGGCGCTTCAGGCTTCCAGCCGGGCTAGAAGCTCTGCGAAGAGTGTGTCGGGTGCGCCGCTTGCCGTGTCCAGCACCACCCTCGAAGAAATCC
>JANXWI010000131.1 GCA_025351205.1 Deinococcus sp. | reverse complement strand
GTCGTGCCTTCCGACCGAGAGCAGCGTCGGCACCGTGATGCGGTGAAGGTCGGCCCAGCGGTTCCAGTCAGCAAAATTGCCGGTCACTACGAATTCGTTGTCGCCCTGCATGGTGTTGTAGACCGGGACGGCCATGTGTTCGAACATCCGGGCTACTGACTCGGGCCAGGGCACGACGCGGCAGATATGCACGTTGTACAGCTCAGTCAGCAGCGCCTGATACTCGGGGTTGGCGTAATCACCCGCCGCCTCGTATCCCTTCATGGTGGCGACCTTCTCCGGTCCCATCCTGTCTCGCAGCTCGCCCAGGTACTGCACGTAGCTTGCGATGCTGGCCGTCATGTTGGACACGATCAGGCCCTTCAGGTGGGACTGATTCTCAAAGGCATATTCCATGCCCAGCATCCCTCCCCAGGAGTTACCGAACAGATAAAACCGCTCCAGGCCGAGGGCGCGGCGCACCTGCTCGACCTCTCCCCGGAAGCGTTCGACGTTCCAGAGAGAAACGTCATCCGGCTGGTCGGAAAAGTACGAGCCGAGCTGGTCGTAGTAATAGAAGGTGTACTCATCGGGCGACAGGTGCTGCTCGAAACACTCGAAGTACTCGTGGGTGCAGCCGGGGCCGCCGTGCAGCAGCAGCAGCACAATGGGGCCGTGGCCCACCTTGCGGGTATAGACATGGTATCCGCCGTCAATTTCGATCCGCTGAACGCCCGCCTCGGTTGCTTGGGTCATGTGGTGCTCCAGACATCGGTGAACAGGGACAGAACGTGCTCAGGCTTGGACATGAAGCGGGCAGAGCGGTTCACATGGCACAGCAATCATCTTGATGAGCTGGAGAGTAACGTAAAGTTAAGGTGTCGTCAACATCAGTGTATTCTGTTCACAGAACGGCGGAAACCGGGGAACACCATGCACCCCGGAGCGGCCCCACTCTTTGGAGTGAACCACCGGCGCGCATTCCGACAGTGCGTTCTGGATGGCAGCCCTGCTGCGGCTGAGGGTTGTACGGATTCCGCTCAATTCCCGCACCGTCAGAAAAGCGGGCAGGCCCCTGCTGGGGGTCCGTTCTAGCCAAGAACACAATGTGCACGGTTAATCTTGTGACCGTATGGCTTCCCGGGCGGCTGCCTCGCACTTCCCGACTCTATCAGTCGCTTCTGGACCCACCCACCGTCTGAAAGGCTTGCACTAAAGTGCATGGCTTACGACCAGCGTTTTGGGACACTCAAGACAACACAACCCCTGGGCCTTCTGTTCGGCAGCGGCGATCAACGTGCGGGCAAGCGCGACATTCAGCACGATCAAATCCCTTCCAGAGCTTTGCTCAGCACGTCCGGCTGGGAGAAGAACGGCACGTGGGAACTGTCCAGCTCAATGCTCTTGACGAACTTGCCGCGCGCCTGGAGTGTCTTCTGGAAGGGGAAACTCACCGCGTGGTCCTGCCTGGTCAGGATGTCGTACTTGGCCACGCTGCCGTAGCGTTCCGCCGTCAGGGTCACGGGGGTGGCGAAGGGCACCAGCGGTTCCGGGCGCAGCTTGGCCTTCAGCATGGCCACGTCACCGGCGCCGCAGTCGTTGCAGAACACCGGCTGGATGCCGTCCGGGTTGAACACCAGGGTGGTGGGGGTGGGCGTCACGTACTTGCCGAACAGCGACTGGCTGTCCATCATGCTCAGCGAGTTGGCGCTCTCGCCGGTCTGGGGAATGAAGGCCGCCAGGTAAACGAGCTTGGAGATCCTGCTGGGAATAGCTTCGGCCACCTGCGAGACCACGACGCCGCCGAAGCTGTGCCCGACCAGCACCACGTTGCTGCGCTCCCCGATGGCGGCCACCACCGCGTCACGGTAGCTGTTGAGGGTGATCTGGTCCACCGGCGTCTGGTCGGCGCCGTGACCGGGCAGATCCAGGGTGATGACAGTGTTGCCGTCGGCCACCAGTTGGCGCTCGACCTGGGTCCAGGAAAACTCGCCAAGCAGCGCGCCGTGGACCAGCACGTAGGTCTGCGGCGCGGGCTTGGGAGCAGCGGTCATGGCGCACCCGGACAGGGTCAGGGCACTGAGCAGGCTGAGGACGACAGGGGTGCGGTTCAGCAGGGATCCTCTGAGAAGAAAGCGCCTCATGCCTGCGCCTGCAACTCTTTGAGGATTCTGGCGGTGAGTTCGACGTGTTCGGTGAACTGGTTGAGGGCCAGGGTGGCCAGGTGTCGCCCCTGCTGTTCGGCAAAGGTAGGCTCAGCGGGGGTGGTGTTCTTCAGGTAGGCCGTGGCCAGGTCTCGCAGGAAGACGTGGTTGTCGTACTGGGCCGTGATATACACGACATCAAACTCGCGTCCCGGCGCGGCCCCCTGAATCATGGCGAGGGTGGCCTTCGCCTTGGCGTCCATCGGGGGCGTCGGCGTCTTGAGTTCCCTCAACACCGTGGTGACGGCGATGGCCTCGCGTAACTCGAAACGGGCGAATTCCCGGGCGTTGGCCTGGGTTGCCCGCAGCACCGCCAGCTGACTGACGATCCGCGACAGGGTGGCCGGGCCGATCACGCCCATCCGAAAGTCTTTCTCGGTCAGCCCCATTTTCATGGACACGCTGGCGGCAGCAGCGTCGCTCAGTCCGAGCAGACCCACACCCAGGCCTGCCGCTGTCAATTTGGTCAGGAACATCCGACGATCCTTCGTCTCTACGGTAAGTTCGGCGGTCAGGTCAGGTTTACTCATGGTTTCCTCGTGGTGAGATGCGCCGTCATTCCAGACGGGGAGAAGCGGCCTGAACATCTGAGGGAAGACCAGGAGTGACAGTTTTGCCGATAGAAAGCCAGGGGACAAGTCGAGATTCAGCGACTTGGTTGGTTTTCTGACTTAATCTAACCGCGAGGACCATTACCTACATCTGACCGGACTTCATGGCATCTTGGGAACCGTGGAGGCCAGTCGAGGAGCGTCAACCAAACGGACCCAGATCGTAGCTGCATCGTTGCGGCTTTACCGCACTCTCGGGGTCGGTGGAACTACACTTAAGGACGTCTCAGAGGCGTCTGCCGTTCCCCTCGGCAACTTGTACTACTACTTCAAGACCCGGGATGAGTTGGTGCTTGCTGTTCTGAACGAGTGCGAGCGTGAGTTACAAGCCTTGCTCCAGCAGTTCGCGCCACTCGCTCCCGCTGCTTGGTTAAGCGCCTACTTCGAGTGGTTGCTTTCCGGCTCTCAGGCCGCTGCCTGCTTCGGTTGTCCCTTCGGTGCATTGGCACTGGAGTTACGCGCGTTGAGTGACCCGGCTGCGGAGCGGGCCGCTGGCATTGTGGAGAGCTACTTTGAGGCGGTGAGCGCGCAGGTGCAGGCTCTGAAACTCTCAACAGCCATTGCTGACGACCTGTTCATCGCCGTGCAGGGTGCTTACGCGGTCGCGCGTGTCAAAAATGACGCCGACTTGTTCCGAGCCAGTGTGCAGCGTCTGCGAGACCGCACGATGCAACTCGTCGGCGCAATTGATATTGGTTGATCGCGCGGTTGTGTTGTCTTAACCGGGTTGCGGTAGGCTGACCCGCCGTGGCCGACCCGAAACCCTACCGCCACCGTGTCTTGGCCAGAATGGGAGGAGTGGCGTGGCCAGCCGCGTCCGTTCACGACGATACGCCCATGAGGGCGCCTGGCCGCTTCCCCATGACCATGATCCA
The DNA here is from genome assembly GCA_025351205.1 of Deinococcus sp. GTDB lineage: Bacteria > Deinococcota > Deinococci > Deinococcales > Deinococcaceae > Deinococcus. The sequence continues at coordinate 1,998 of JANXWI010000131.1, read as the reverse complement.
GCACGCCGTCTGGCTCTACCACCGCTTTGCCCTGAGCTATCGGGACGTTCAAGAATTGCTGCACCAGCGCGGTATCCAGGTCAGCCATGAGACGCTCCGCGAGTGGAACATGAAATTTGCGTCCCTGTTCGCGGAAGACCTGCGTCACCGGGAACCCCGCCTCCCGGTGGTATCTTGACGAGGTCTGTACGAGCGTGGACGGCGTTCGGCATTGGTTATGGCGAGCCGTAGACGAGCACGGCTTCGTGCTCGATATTCTCCTTCAGCGACATCGGGACACCGAAGCTGCGGAGACCTTCCTGACCCGGCTTTTGGGAGAATATGATGTCCCAGAGGTCATTCATACCGACCAGCTTCGGAGCTACGGAGCTGCAATCCGGGAATTACCTGAGTTGGTCAACGTCAACCACCAACAGGTGATCCCTACAGCGCGCTGCAACAATATCGTCGAGCAGTCCCACCAATCCACACGGCGTCAAGAGCGACAGCAGCTTGGATTCAAGCGGAGGAAACGAGCGCAGGAATTTTTGAGCCTACACGCACGGATCGAGAACCTCCATCATCATTCCCGCACCAGCGTTTCCGCCCAGACCAGGCGAAATAATCAAAGACAAGCGTTCCAGACTTGGTCAGCCGCGATGGCAGTTAAGGCAACACAACCGTATTCAATTGGGGTACACGAGGTGATGGTGGTGGCAGAATGGGAGCTTCCTGATCACGCACAGTATCAGCAGCCGCAGGGCGTCCATCTGCGGCGGGAAGGTGACCTGCACCGGCTGGACGCGGTCCTGCGCTGGCCCCTTCCCATGCGCGACCTGTTCAGGATCATCGCCGGGCTGATGTTCATCGTGTTCTGGATCACGGCTGGCCTGATGTTCTCCTCAGCGCAGTCGCATTCCGGCTGGGCCGAGTGGACGGCAAATCCGCTGAGCGCGGTGGTTCTCGTTCTCGCGCTGGGCTGCTTCGCGCTGGCAGGGCGGGGAATGCTGGAACGGCGGCGGCACCGGTTTCTCGAGGCACCCTTCCTGTGGCTTCCCCAGGCCAGGCTGAGCGGCGGGGACCGGGTCTCCGTGGTCTTCAGACGAATGCTCAAGAGGGGGTGCCCGTTGCCCGGACCCGGTCGCCTGGACGCCAGGCTCCTGTGCATCCAGGTGTTTGAGACGCCGGATGAGATCAACTCCTTTGCTCAGCAGGTGCTGTACCATCTTGACCTGCCGTCTGTGGACGTCGAGCCGGGGGGCCAGTCCCTGGAAGGCCGCTGGACCCTGACACTTCCAGAGAACGCCCTGTCGCTGCATCTGGACGGCTGGCCCCGGCTTCTGTGGCTGCTGGAGGTTCATGAACACCTGCCAGGCCTGCTCCCTTACGACGTCACCTTCACCCTGCCGGTCGGAACGGCGGGTGACCTTCCGCTGAAGGCCAGCGGGTCAGCCCCTGGCCACGCCGGGCACGTTTCCGTCTGATCGGCGCGGGAGCCAACACCGGCAGGGCATCAGAGCACATGGCCAGGCAGCTGTGTCAGAACCTGAAGGGAGGTCGGGCGGGGTACACGGACACTGCGGACGAACCGGCAGACGCCGAATTCAACAGCATATGCAAGCCTGAAGTACGGGGTGAGCAGCGTGTACAGCGACGGCGTGTTCAGTCAGGGCTACCGCAAAGTCCGAATCCTCCATGCGTTTGAAAAGCTGTTCAATAAGCGAGGCAGAAAATCTTAGCCGTCCATCGGCCTGTTACTGGCCCGGCCTGATCTCCAACGTTTCATCTGACAAGAAATTGGACGATCAGTCCCGACTTTGCGGTGGCCCTGCGTTTGGGGCGTGGTGTCTACCTGCCGCAGTCGTCCGGTAGTTGGCCTTGACCCGGTTTTGCGTAGCTGAAGTTAAGCGGCTGTAACTTGGCGTTCGAACTCGGCAGGTGTCAGGTAGCCGAGGGTGGAATGGCGGCGCTGACGGTTGTAGAAGACTTCCAGATACTCAAAGATCGCTTGCCGGGCGG
>JANXWI010000075.1 GCA_025351205.1 Deinococcus sp. | reverse complement strand
GACACCAGCTCATCGAGCAGCGCCTCGTGCAGCGCGCCTTTGAGAATCACCCGCACCTGGTGCAGCAGCGAGCGCGAGAACCCCTGAAGCACCAGCGCGTGATAGGCCGCCCGCACGTCGCTGGGCCTGAGGTCCTGTAGCCTCCTGTCGCCCAGCAGGGGCCGGAGGTGCCGCCCGCTGAGGTAGCGGTAGTTGGCGATGGTCTTGGGTGCGAGGTTGGGTTCTTTCCCGTCCAGCCACCTGGGCAGCCAGTCGTTGAGGGTGACGCGGCTGGGCATCGGCAGCAGGCCCCGGTCGCGGTCGGCCACCGCCTGACTCTTGGCGCGTTCGGCGAGCTGGCGCGTCTCGGCCACCCCGTACTTGAGGAGCTGCTTGCCGTCCGGGCCAAAGCCCAGCGTGATCTGCCAGCGGAAGGTGCCGCTGGGAAGTTGCCGGACCGATCCCTGGCCGTTGCTGCGTCGTTTCATGGGGTGCCTCCGCCCGGCGGGTCCTGCGCTCCGGTGGACGTGATGGTGGCTCGCTTCCGGCACGATAGCCAGTCCTGGCCAGCGGGTCTAGACCGCGTCTAGAACAGCGTTCTCACACCTTGGGAGCCTAACGGTAGGGCACACTGACCCACCATGTGCGCCCACCGGACCCCCTTTGGCCCCCTGCCCCCCACCGCCCCTGTCATGGGCGACAACCTGGAACGGGTGGCGGTGACGCGGGGCGTGGTGGGCACCCTGCGCGGCCACCTGACGCCCCGCCGCGCGCCGCAGCTCGGGCTGCTGTTCGGCGCGGTCCAGGGCGACACCCTGACGCTGGCGGTGGCCATGCGGGCCAGCTGGCCGAGCGTCCAGACGCACGACGCCTTCAACATCGACGAGCGGCTGCTGCTGGGGGCGTGCGAGGCGCTGGGCTTCCTGTCGAGCGGCCAGCTGCAGTGGTGCGGCGTCTGGCACATGCACGCTGACGCCCAGCTCGGCAGGACAGAGACCGACGCCAAGCTCATCCGGCGGGCGGTCCGGCGGGGCCTGGTCGATGACCGCCGGATCTGGCTCTCGGTGGGCTGGGAAGACGGCGCGTTTGCCCTGCAGGCGTTCCTGGGGTACGGCTCGGCGACACCAGTGCAGCTGATGGTTGAAACCTTACAGTTCCTGACCAGGGTGAACGGGCGGTGACCTGTCCGCGCATTGGGTCGGTTTGCCCCGGAGCAGGCAGGTGAACAAGAGCCTTGTTGCGGTGCGAGCGACTCTCTGTCTAGACATAAAAAGAACCGACCGTCTTCGGGTCCTGGGAGGATTTCGACTGGTCCGCTCTGAACATTCGTGAGCGAGGTATTATCCCCTGCGAGAAATTGTTGTAGGGTTAAAAGAGACCGCCTCGCGGATCAACCTTATGACGACGCCGATGATATTCCTTTTTCCAGATCCAGCTGCTGTCCAGGACGAGACATGACGCCTCGCTCCTGGCGGGCTGCTGGCTTTGAAAACGGGATCGCGGCGGAATTAGAGATCGATTACGCAGGGCGGGTCGCGGAACCGGGCAAATACGTTTCTCTGTCGCTGGTCAGCCTCACCAGGGCGCTCGTGGGTCGTCAGCGCTTCGTCGCCCACGCGCTGGTGTATCTGCGTCACGTCACCGCGTTGATGGAGGACGTGGCGCAAGACGAGACGGTGGGCACTGATTTTGCCACAGAGAGGACGGCCCACGAAGCTGGACAGGTTGAGCCACCGCCAATGGCGCTTCGACCGGTGGTCCGACTTTGCCCTTCCGCAGAGCGAGAAGAACACGTCAGCCGCTCCCAGGCGGCCTGACCTACAGCGCGGCTGAGCGATCAGCAGGCGCTCCGAATCTTCCACAGTCCGAGCCAATGTGCTCGGTGGGGGTTCCTCGTGTTTTTCTTTCGTTTTGTTGTGATTTCGCTTTTCCCTCGCTGCTCTAGGTGGGCATTGTTGTGACCACCCGCAGCTACCGACGCGGCTCCATTCGCAGGCTTCCGAGCGGACGTTTCCAGGTGCGCGTGTCCGAGGGCACCAACGATTTCGGTCGTCAGCGCCAGCTCCCCTTGCCCGGCCACGGCACCTTTGCCAAACGAACCGAGGCCGTCAAGGCGCTCGACGGCTACCTGGCCAAGCGCGATACGGGCGTCCTGACCACGCCATATGACCTGACCCTCGGCCAGTGGCTCGCCCAGTCTCTGAGCACCCGGCAGGGTGAACTGGCCCCTTCCACATACGCGGACTACTGTTTCCAGCAGGAGCGGCATATCCTGCCCACGCTCGGGCGGCTCAAGTTGCAGGCCTTCAAACCGAGCCATCTCCGGGCGTTTTACGCCGACCTGGCGGCGCGGGGTTACTCCCGCTCTCTTCTGGCCCAGGTGCGCGCCCTGATCAGCAGGGGTCTGGAGGACGCTGTTCTGGACGAGCTGCTCAGCCGCAACGTGGCCCGGATGGTGCGGCTTCCCCCGACCAGATCGGCAGGCAAGGGCCGCGCACTCACCCCGGAGGAGATTCAATCCTTCCTCGCCCAGGCGCGTCACCATGTGCTCGGCCCGATGTTCGAATTCGCCCTGGTCACCGGGCTTCGGCGCGGTGAGCTGTGCGCCCTGAACTGGCAGCACATCGATTTTGATCAGGCCGTGCTGCACATCACCGACAACGTGCCCGTCGTGCAGGGCCGTCCACGGCGCGGCACACCCAAGACCGAGGCGGGCCTCCGGACCATGCCACTCGCGCTGGAGACGATGACCTTCCTGCGGCTCCACCAGGCCAGTCAGGCCCAGTTCTGCTGGCAGAACCCTGCTCAAGCGCCCCTCTTTACCACCGCACGCGGCCAGCGGCCCCACCCCGACTCCGTGACCAAGGTCATGCGGCAACTCGCTCTGGACAGTGGTTTGGGCCGGGTGACCGTCCACGACCTGCGGCACACCCATACCAGCCTGCGCAGACGCCAGAACGTTCCAGTCGAGATTGTCAGCCGCCAGGTCGGTCACGCCAATGTGGCCTTCACCTTGCAGCGTTACCGGCACACCTACAGCGATGAGGAACGTGCCTACACCCAGGGCCTGACCGAACTGCTCGGGCCGCCCATGCTCCGCCGTCACGCCTGAG
>JANXWI010000569.1 GCA_025351205.1 Deinococcus sp. | reverse complement strand
CTGCTGCTCTCGTATCTGCTCGGCTCGGTGGTGTTCGGGGTGCTGTATTCGCGCCTGCGAGGCCGCGACATTCGTGGTGTCGATCTGCCCGGCGGCAGCGGCACCTACCGGCAGTACGGCCTGTGGCCCGCGATCATCGTCACGGCGCTCGACATCGGCAAGGGCATCCTGGCCTCGCTGGTCACACAGCACTACGCGCCCGCCTACACCTGGCTGGCCGTGATGGGCGTGACGCTGGGGCACTGCTACCCGGTGTTCTTCCGCTTCTCGGGCGGCGGCGGCATCGCGCCCTTCAACGGGGCCTTCATGGGCGCGGCCCCGCTGACGGCCACGCCGACGTTCATCGTGACGCTACTGATCATTCCCCTCTACAAGGCAACGCTGCAAAAGAGACTGAAGCTCAACGCCATTCCCTTCGCGGCGGTGTGCATGCTGGTCGTCGGCACGGTGTTCTCGCTGCTGCTGCACAAGGGGCTGGCGGAGTTTCTGGCCGGGGGCGCGGTGATGGCGGCGCGGGCGGTGCACATGCTGTTTCAACCCGACCACGATAAACCTGCACAGGACGTCAGCGGCGAGGAGAAGGCCACGACTTGAGACGGCTGGACTGCATCATCTGGCTGGACCCGACTCTGCGGCTGGGGCAGATGAGGAAGCCGGGCTGGCGCGTGGGGCCGGACCGGGTTCGCGCCTCTGTTCCCCGCGCGGCGGCCCCCGGAAACGCCGCCTGGATCGTCCGGGCCTGGGTCGTCCGGTTCGCCGCCGTGCTGGCCGTGTTCATGCTGCCCAGCCGCGCGCACGCCGACGCCAGCCTGGACGGGCGCACCCTGAGCTACCAGAACGACGCCGGGGCTACCGTCTGGAGCCGCACCTACCCTGCCCAGCTGGGGCCGATCAGCGGGCCGCTGACCCAGGAGGGCCTGAGCTGGCTGGCGGTCGGTCCGGCGTTGTACGCCTACGAGCCGGGCGGTGAGCAGCGGGTCCGCCTCGATGTTCCCGCCGAGGTTTCGGCCCTCGACGGCGGCGGCGGGGTGCTTCAGGTCACGGCGGGCTTTGGCAGCGTGCGCCAGACCTTTACCGTGAGCGACATGCAGCTCCAGGGCCGCGTGGTGCTGCCCCCCGACGCCGGGATCACCGGCTGGCTGGCGCGGGCCGCCACCACCGTTCCGCAGGCCCAGCTGGCGCAGGCGGCGCGGCAGGACCCTTCCAATCCCTTTCTGGACCTTCGGCTGGCGCGGCTGGCTCAGCTGCTGGGAGACCGCTCCGGGGCGACCCTGGCGGCGCAGCGGGCAGCGGCCCTGAACGTGCCGTTCGCGGCGGGGGTGCAGCTCGCGGCGCAGCTCGACGCGGCAGGGTATCCGGCAGCCGCCGACCTGGCGCTGGGCAGGGCCGCCCGCGACTGGGCGGCGCGCGGCTACGACCCGGCCCTGGTGGTCAGTCAGGCAGCGCTGCGGGCCTACGGTGACCCGCTGGGCCTGCTGGACGTGCTGCTCTCACAGAACAAGCTGCGCCGCGCCGACGCCTGGATCAGGTATCTGCGCCTCACGTCGCCGCGCTTCGAGGGGTATCCAGAGACCTACGCCCGCTACGCCCGCATCCTCGATGCCCAGGACCGGGGCGGTGAGGCCGACGAGTGGCGGCAGTTCTCGCGCTCCCTGTCTGCCGGCACGCTGTACAACCTGGGGCCGGGATCGCTGCCCGCCTTGCAGAGTGCCGCCCGCCTGCTGGCGCTGGCGCTGCTGCTGGCGATTCTGGCGGCGCTGCTGGGCTACACGCTGCACTACTGGGCTGTCCAGAGCAGCGACCTCGCTCCGCTGGGCGGGCGCTGGCGCAGCTGGCTGAGGCACCCGCTGTCGCGGGCACGGCGCATCACGCTGGCCTACGCGGGTTTTGGTGAGAAGCTGGTGCTGGCCGCCCTGCTGCTGGGGCTGCTGCTCAGCCTCTCGGCCTGGGCCTGGACCGGGCGGGTACAGGCGCGGCTGCTGTCTCCGGTGCTGAACGCCGGAACCTATGGCGGGGCCTGGTTCTATGACGGCCTCGACCGACTGGGCCTGAGCGGCAACCCCGCCGACATCGCCCTGATCAGGGGGCTGGCCTCGCAGCTGAGCGGCGACACGGCGGCGGCCCGCCAGACCTACGCCCTCGCTGGCAACGCGCCGGGAGCCTGCATTCTGAACAATCTGGCGGTGCTGTCGGCGGGGGGCGGGGACAGCGCCCAGGCCCGCGACGGCTACCGTCAGGCGTTGGCGCAGGACCCCGGCCAGCTGCCCGCCTCGTACAACCTGGGTCTGCACCCGCAGTCGCCGGAAACCGGCTTTCAGGAAACCCTGCGCCCGGGCCAGCCCCGGCTGTGCTACCCCGACCAGCAGACCCTGATCCAGGCGCTCGACACCCCGCCGGGCGACTCGGCGCTGGGGCTGCTGAGCGACCCCTGGCGCACCCTGAACAACCTGCCCACCGGCCTGCCGCGCCCTCTGCAATGGCTGTGGGTGGGCCTGCTGCTGCTGCTGGGCGCGGCCAGCCTGCTGTGGCTGATCGTTCCCCGGCTGCCGGGTGGCCGCGCGGCTGGACGCCCGCCGCTGTACCGCCTCGCGGCGCTGCTGCTGCCCGGCGCGGCCCTGCTGGAAGGGGCCTGGGGCAGCGTGCTGCTGCTGGGCTGGGCCATGACCCTGGCCGTTCTGGCAGGCCGCCTGGGGCTGGCTCCGTCAGACACGCTGGCAGGAACCTCGGTACCGGGCCTGGGGACCGTGCTGCTGGTCCTGCTGGCCGTTATCTACGGCCTGAACATCCTGGTGTTCGTGCTCGAAGAGCTGCGTTCGGCGCGCGCGGAGAGGCGGGCCAGGAGAGGCTGATCGGGAGGGGCTGGTCAGGGGTCATCGAAGACGCCCAGGTACGGCAGGCCGTTGTAGAGCCTGAACGGATCGGCGACGTGCAGATCGGCGTCCTGGTAATAAAAAAGCGCGTTCGCCCGCGTGATACCCAGCTCGGAACATCGGCGCAACACCGCCGCAACGACTTCCGGCGAGGTGGGAAGTTCGTCTGCCGCCGCTTCCAGGCTGATGGTGTCCGCAAAACGGTAGACCCCGATCAGATCGTCGTCGTACCAGCCGGTGCCGACGTCCTGGTCGAACAGACTCGCGCCCCTTCCGGCCTCTCTGTCGGCGTGATTGATCTCGAAATACCGAGAGAATTCCTCCGGTGTGTGGGCCGTCACGCCCAGCCAGACATGAATCTTCGACATGACGCTGTTGCTCAACATGGCCCTGATCCTCTCCACTCCAGAGTTGTGTATCGGCACTCAACAATTCAGCCCCGGAAACCTTTGAGGCTCCGGGGCTGACACTTGCAATTTCAGCTCAGTTCTTGCTGCTGCCGCTCTCGAAGCTCTGCTTGAACTTCTGCAAATCCTCAGCGATCTGCTGGCTGGGTTCCTCGCCGAACATCCTGGCGACGGCTGCGCCCAGCGGTCCAGCGGGTGGGCGGTAGCTGAGGGCCACATGCACCCGCGTGCTGCCGCTGTTCAGGTTGACCCCGCCCGCCGTGCCCGCTGCCTGGTTGCCGCTGCTCTGGGCGCTGCCCTGGCTGGCGCCCACCAGCGCCTCGAACTGCACGCTGCCCGCGTTGTCCACCGTGGCTCCGGGGAGGCTGTGCCAGCCGATGCGCTCGCCGGGCTTGTCGTTGACGATCTCGGCCTCCCACTCGACGTGGCTGCCCAGCGGAGCCTTGGCGACCCAGCGGCTGCGGCGGTCATCGAGCGCCGTCACGCTCTCCAGGTGGCTCATGATGCTCGGCAGATTTTCCAGCTTGCGCCAGTACTCGTATACCTGCTGGGCCGGGCGGTCAATGACCACGCTGTGCTCCACGAAAATGGGCTTGCTCGACGGCGCGCCGCCGCCCGTGACCTGCATCACCGGGTCGTTTCCGGTGGCCGCCCGGTACACCAGGTAACCGCCCGCCGCCGCCAGCAGCAGCCCGATGGGGCCGCGCTGACGTGCGCCCAGCAGCGCCAGCAGTCCGCCCGCCGCGCCCGAAATGATCCGTCCCTGCTGACCTATGTTTGTTTCCATGAGGGCCTCCTCGCTTAAGTCCTGAACCCAGGGTAGCGCCTGACGCTGAATTGAAACACCGGAAGACGGTGCCCGACCCTCAGGAATCTTCATGTTGATGCTGACGTTCCACAGTTCTGGCGGCCTCAGCGTCTTCCTCGGTCTGAGCCAGGGCGGGCGTGAGGTTGCTGTTGGTACCGTGGCTGACATGATCGCTGCCGCTGTGCTGCCCGGCAGTTTCCATATCAGGCGCCGCCTCTTCTGGAACCTGGGCGTGTTCTGTGGGCATGGTCTCAGCCTGAGACGCCGCCCGGCCACAGCAGACGAGCAGACCTTCACCTGATCCTGGGGAGCCGCGCCAGGGGACCAGCGCTCCCGTTTAACCATCAGACAGGATTCTCAACGACCACCTCTTGTGGCCTGTAAGCCCGCGCCAGCACAGCTCCGGGAGTCTGGCCGTAGGCCCTCGTGAACGCCGACCTGAAGCCGCTGTACGATCCGAAGCCGCTCTCCAGAATCACGGTGTCAATCGGCGTTCCGGCACGCAGACGGCGGTGGGCCTGAGCCAGCCGGGCGGCCCTGAGCAGGGCGTGAAAGGTCGCGCCGTACACGCGCACGAAGTACCGCCGCACGGTGGTGGGGTCGGTGCCCCTGGCCCGAAGTTCGGCGTCACCAAAGCGTCCGCCGGGAGCGCGTTCCAGGTCGGCCAGGAGGCCAACCGCCCAGCCAGGACAGTCCGATTCTTCGAGCGGGCGACAGCGTTTGCAGGCGCGGTATCCCGCGTGCTGGGCTTCCTGCGGGGTCCGGAAGAACACCACGTTTCTGGGAAAGGGTTTGCGGGCCGGGCAGGTGGGGCGGCAGAAAATGCGCGTGGTGAGAACCGCCGTGACAAACAGCCCGTCATAGGCGGCGTCGCGGGCCAGGTAGGCGCGTTCCATCTCACTGCGGGCAGGCAGATTGGGGGGCGCACAGGCTGTCCTGTCGAGACTCATGAACGTCAAAGCTCAGGAAACAGGGCCTCGGCCTCGGCGAAGGTGCAGCCCCGGGCCAGCGCGGTGTAGGTTCCGTGCCGCAGCACTTCGAGCAGGGCCGTTCTCGTCGCCCCCAGGGCGGCCAGCGCCAGTGCCGGTCCCAGGCTGACGCGCGCCACCCCCAGCCTGCCGAGGGTGTGGACATCCGGCGAGGCCGGACCCGCCATGACGTTGAGTGGGCCGCCGATCTGCCCGGCCAGCGCCGCGATCACGGCCTCATCGCTCACGCCCGGCACGAACACGCCGTCCGCACCCACAGCCAGATACAGCCCGGCCCGGCGCAGCGCCTCGTCAGGCCGTGACCCGGCTGCTCCGACCTGGGCCAGAAAGACGTCGGTGCGCGCATTGATAAATAGTTCGGCACCCAGCGACTGCGCGGCCTCTCTGGCGGCCCGGAGGCGTTCGGCCTGCGCTTCTGCATCCAGCAGAGAATGTCCTGCCTGTCCCGGCGAATCTTCAAGGTTGATGCCCACCGCCCCGGCCAGGATCACGGCCCGCACCGTCTCGGCCACGTCGGCGGGCGACCCCGCGCCGTATCCGCTCTCGATATCGGCGCTCACGGGGAGATGAACGGCCTGCACGGTGGCCCGGATGGCCAGGACCATCTGTTCGCGGCCCAGCCGCTGCCCGTCTCTGACGCCGCGCGCCCAGGCCACCGCCGCGCTGCTGGTGGCGAGTGCGGCGGCACCCACCGACTGGGCCAGCGCCGCGCTGGAAGCGTCCCAGACGGTGGGCAACACCAGCGGGCGCTGCGCGTGCAGCTTCCTGAACAGCGCGGCTCGTTCGGCATATCCGGCAGGCAGGGTCATGTCCGCACTGTAGGCGCAGTCCTGCCGGGAATTCCACCGTTTTTCGGGCGTGGATGTGCCGGTACACCATCAGACGATCAGTGTGCATCAGATTGCGCCACCCAGATGACGGGTAGACTCTGCCTGAAGCCAAATCACAATCCGCCTCGGATTTTACCTCTCTCGCCTATGCAGCACGACAGGAAGAGTATGAACTTTGACTTTAAGACCGGAATGATTCTTTCCATATTGGCGTTGATTATTTCTTCTACAGGGGCTTGTGCAACTAATTCCACCCTTCCATCCGAACGGCTTAAATTTTATCAGGCGATCCGTGCTGGAAAACCGGGGATGGCTTGTAACTATACCCTACCGTCATCTCAGGATGCAGTGATTCTCGTTTTCCCTCAACGCGCTTCCCAACCGATGTTAATTTTGAAAAGCCAGCAAACTTTGTTGGTTGTGAATTCATCACAGGGGCCGAAGATCATCGGGGCAGTCCAGTCCTCGCCAACCGTACATGGCGCTGAATTCATTCGCAGTCTCTTTCACGGCCAGCAACGCGTCATCTGCGGAGTATTCAAAGTGCCTGCGCCGATCTGGACGACGCCGATGACATATTACGCATTTGATGGCCGACAAGGCCAAGTCATATCTGGAATGCTCAGCCGGCAGGGGACGTTTACGAGAGTGATGGCCTCCAACTATGAATACGATGGGCCACCATTTCGGTTGCCGAGCTTTCCGGGTGAATGAAGCGGGTATACCTGAACTTTATGAATCGGTTGAGTCGAACGACCAGTAAGTGTCGTTTCCCGGCTCAACAAATCAAAGATCCCCTCCCGGTGCGAGTGTTTACGCAACCTGGGAGGGGATCGGTGAAGCGGTTGACTTCCGCCTGCCAGTCACTTCAAACTTACGGTTTGTTCTGCATCTGCTCGCGCCAGCCCTCGGCCACCTTGCCAGCGGCCTCGCGGCCACCCAGCCCGAAAGCGAGCGCGAAAGCCACCGCCAGCGCGCCCAATGTCAGCCCGAAGGCCAGATTCACGATCTGCGCCGCGATGCCCATCTGCTGCAAAGCCATCGCGCCGAACAGCGCCAGCGTGGCGACGCGGGCCACCGTGCTGAGCAGCCTGCTCTGGGGGCCGCCGCTGCTCAGCACCAGCTGGGCCGCCAGCGACGACAGGTAGATGCCCACCACGAACACCACCAGGCCCGCCAGCACCTGACCGCCGACCACCAGAAACCCAGCCAGCAGGCTGCTCAGGGCGTCGAAGTGCAGCAGCGGCAGGGCGGCCTGCACGGCGAACAGGATGATGACCACCATGACAAGCGTGCCCACGATGCGCGAGGGGCTGGCGACGCCCACAGCGGGCCTGAAGCCGAGCGCGGCGGGCAGGCGGTCAAAGCCGATGCCCACCAGCAGGCCCGTCACGAGCTGCGAAACCAGTCTGCCGACAAAGTAGGCGACAGCGATCACCAGCGCCGCCCCGATCACACCCGGAATGGCGGCCAGAAAGCGGTCGATCAGGTTCTGGATCGGTCCGGCCACGGCGGGCAGGCCGAGTGCGGCCAGAGCCGAGCTGATCACCGGCAGCAGAATCAGCACGTACACGGTCAGGCCCAGCAGCGACGACAGCGAGGTGCTGCCCGACAGGCCCAGCCGTGCGCCCTGGCCGTCGAAGCTGGCCGTCAGGGTCTGCACCAGGTTGCGTACCAGACCCGCAACAAACAGGCCGATCACCAGAATCACCGCCGCCGCAAACAGGCGCGGCAGGGCGGCGACCAGGGTGGCGATCAGGCCGGTGAGCGGGGCGAGCAGGTTGCCCAGGCCCAGGTTCGCCAGGATGGCGGGCAGGAACAGCAGGATCACCAGGAAGTACGCCACGTCGCCCAGCGGCTTGCTCACATTCGCGGGCTTGGCCGGATCACGGGTCAGGCGCTCGTCGAGGCGTGCCCGCACCAGCAGGCTGCTCACCACCCGGCGCACCACGGTGGCCACCACCAGCGCCACCACAAACAGAATAAGCGCCGTGACAATGCTCGGCAAATAGGCGACGGCCTGATTGTAGTAATTGGTCAGTACATTCATCGGTTCTCCTGAAGGTGGCTTTCCTGAAGACGCGCTGCGGAAGGGGGAGTGTCACCAGTGATGAGGGTAATCAGTCGGGGCCGAAGCAAATCCATCTGTGGCGCGTCTGATCGGCCCTCCGAGACCAGATTCTTTGGCCTCACGCGACAGTCGCCGCACCTCCGATTGTAATTCATAGAACGGTCCTGGCGGCGACGCTCCGTTGGGAGATCGGTCATCAACAGGCCGCTTCTGGCCGGGAGCCGGGCGAACCGCGCCTGTTCTCAGCCGCCCTCAGTCTGCCTCTGGCCACCCTGCCCACCGGGGCCGGATGCTAGCCTGCCGCTGTGAAGTCGCCCGCGCTGCCCGCTGCCTCCGGCCCGTCCAGTAGCCCTTCTGGTGCCGCCCGGCTCGACCCTGTCAGCCTGGGGGCCATCCTGTTCACCATCCTGTTCTGGGCCTCGGCGTTCGCGGGCATCCGAGAGGGGCTGCGGGCCTTCTCGCCGGAGCATCTGGCGCTGTACCGCTTTCTGGTCGCCAGCGTGGTGCTGGGGCTGTACGCCATTGCCAGGAGATTCCCACTGCCGTCTGTGGCCGACGCCCTGCGTATTCTGGCAGTCAGCGTCTGCGGCATCACGCTTTATCACGTGCTGCTCAACCGGGGCGAGCTGAGCGTGCCCGCCGGGACCGCCAGCCTGATCATCGCCGCCGGACCGGTGTTCACCGCGCTGCTGGCAAGCCGCTTCGGGGGCGAGAGGCTGAACGTCCTGGGCTGGCTGGGCACCGCCGTCAGCCTGGGCGGCGTGGCCCTGATCGTGCTGGGCAAGCCGGAGGGGCTGAAGGTTGAGGGAATGAACTTCACGCAGGGCGCCCTGCTGATTCTGGCCGCCGCCTTCTTCACCAGCCTGTACTTCGTGTTCCAGCGGCCCATTTTGCGGCGCGTGCCGCCCGCCCAGTTCACGGTCTGGAGCCTGATGGCCGGAACCCTGCCCATGCTGGCGTTTCTGCCGGGGCTGGGCGAACAGCTGAGCCAGGCACCGCTGCGCTCGCACCTGGCGGTCATCTACCTGGGCATCTTCCCCTCGGCGCTCGCCTACCTCACCTGGACCTTTGCCATCTCACGGGTGGGGGCCGGGCGCACCACCAGTTTTCTGTATGTCAGTCCGGTGCTGGCCATCGCCATCGCCTGGGTCTGGCTGGGCGAAGTTCCCGGTCTGATCAGCGTGCTGGGCGGCGCGGTGGCGATTGCGGGCGTGGTGCTGGTGAACACCCGGGGGCGCAGGACGTGACCGTGGAAAGTCTGTCTCAGACGGTGCAGCAGGCCACCACCATCGAGCTGAGCGGCGTGCGGATGCGGCTGGGCGGCGCGGTCATTCTCGACGACGTGAATCTGAGCGTACGGCGCGGCGAATTTCTGGCGATCATCGGGCCGAGTGGCGGCGGCAAGAGTACGCTGCTGCGCGTCATTGCAGGGCTGCTGCGCCCCGAGGCCGGGACGGTGTCGGTCAGTACGCCGCCCGCCTTCGTGTTTCAGGACTACCGGCTGCTGCCCTGGCGCACGGTCCTGAAAAACGTGCGCCTGCCCGCAGACCTGGGGCTGGGCCAGATGCCCGCCCCCGAGGCCCTGAAACTGGTGGGCATGCAGGACTACGGCGGTTACTACCCGGCGCAGCTCTCGGGCGGCATGCGTGCCCGCATCGCGCTGGCCCGCGCCCTGGCGCAGTCGGGCGAGGTGCTGCTGCTCGACGAGCCGTTCGCGGCCCTGGACGCCCTGGTGCGCGAGCGTTTCAACGACGAACTGCTGCACCTGCACGATAAAACAGGCCGCACCACGGTGCTGGTCACGCACAGCATCCGCGAGGCCGCCTACCTGGCAGACCGGGTGGCGGTGCTGCGGGACGGGCGCATCGTGAGGGTGCTGGACACCGGGCGCATGGGCCGCGCCAGCGCCTACACCGAGGGGCTGGAGGCCGAGTTGCGTGCCCTGCTGGGCGAGGGAGACAGCACCCGGCTGCGGACCGAGCCAAAGGGCCGTGTGGGCCTGGGCTGGCTGTGGCCCGCGCTCGCCGTCGTGCTGGGCCTGGGGCTGTGGCAGGTTGTGGCGGCGGCACTGGCTCAGCCGTTCTTGCTGCCCGCGCCCACGCTGGTCTGGGCCGAATTTCTCCGCTCAAAGGGAGAACTGCTGCCGCAGCTGTGGTTCACCGCCCGCACCGCAGTGCTGGGAGCACTGCTGGGTACCCTTGTGGGCCTGCTGATCGGCTATCCGCTGGGGCGATCCCTGTGGCTCGAACGCTTCCTCAGCCCCTTTCTGGTCGCCAGCCAGAGCACCCCGGTGGTGGTGCTGGCCCCCATTCTGATCACGGCGTTCGGCTTCGGGGTGCTGCCCGCCGTGCTGGTGTCGGCGCTCAGCGCCTTTTATCCGATCATGGTGTCGGTGATGGTCGGCGTGCGCGAGGTGGACCGGGGCTACCAGGAACTGTTCCGCAGCCTGCGGGCCAGCGCCTGGCAGCGCCTGATTCACCTGGAACTGCCGGGGGCGCTGCCGGTGATGCTGGGCGGCATGCGGCTGGCCCTGAGCCTGGCATTGATCGGGGCGGTGGTCTGGGAATTCGTGAGCAACCAGCCCGGGCTGGGCTTCGCGGTCAACCAGGCGCGGGCCTACTACAACGGGCCGCGCCAGTACGCGGCCATCGTGTTGCTGGTGCTGCTGGGCGTGGCCCTGTCGCTGGCGGTGGGCAGCCTGGAGCGGCGGGTTCTGCGCGGGCGGCGACAGGTCTGAGGGCAGCCTGAACTTGTAAGCGTTTGAGGGTTCACAGGCGGAAACACGCCTCCCCTGTCCCGATTCCGAAATCATCCTGTCACCGTGCCAGAGGCGGAAAATCATGTCTTTCCAGACAGTCTGACCCGGCCTGGCCGCTATATTTATCCACGGCGAAAGCCATCCTTCGGGGCAGGGCGAAATTCCCTACCGGCGGTGAACGGACCGAGAGGTCCGGAAGCCCGCGAAGCCGGGGCAGACTGCAAAGCGCCCCGGCCCGATCTGGCGAGACTCCAGAGCCGACGGTCCTCCCGCAGCGTTTTTCTGCTGTGGGCACAGTCCGGATGAGAGAAGGAGGACGCTGGCCTGCAACCCGTGCAGGTCGGCACAGATCATGCGTAGAAAAAGTCAGACCGTCCGTCTGGCGGTGGTGCTCGTGTCGGCACTGCTCGCCAATACCGCAGGCTCTCAGACCGCGCCCGCCCAGGCAAAGACCGTGAACATCGGCCTGGGCTACATTCCCAACGTGCAGTTCACGCCGTTTTATGTGGCCGACCAGCTGGGCTATTTCAGGGCCGAGGGGCTGAACGTGAAGTACCAGCACGGCTACGTCTCCGAGCTGATGCCGCTGCTGCTCCAGGGCAAGCTCGACTATCTGGTGGGCGACCCCGAAGACGCCATCTTCGCCCGCACCCAGGGGGCCGACGTGAAGTACGTCGCGGCGATGTACCAGAAGATTCCGGTCACGGTGTTCAGCCTGCCCGGCAAAAACATAGACGCGGTGGCCGACCTGAAGGGCAAGGCGGTGGGCATTCCCGGAACCTTCGGCAGCAGCTATTTCGCGCTCGGGGCGCTGCTCGACTCGGCCAAACTGAAAGAGAGCGACATCCGGCTGGCGAGCATCGGCTTCACGCAGCTGGAGGCGGTCCGTAGCGGCAGGGTGGACGCGGCTGTGGGCTACGTCAACAACGAGGTGGTGCAGCTCGCCGCCGCCGGAATCAAGGCCAGCACGCTGGACGTGACCGCCGCCTACCCGATGGTGGGCGTGGGCCTGATGACCCAGGACAAGGCGCTGGGCAGCGACACGGCCAGGAAGGTGGTGCGGGCCATGCAGCGCGGCATGAAGTTCACCGTCGCCGACCCGGTGCAGGCGTACAGGGTGGCGTTGCCGGTGTTTAAGAGCGGCGGCGGCAGCCTGGACGTACTCAAGGCGAGTGTGCCCCTGATGCAATCGGCCATCACCGCCCGGAGCGGCCTGGGCTACAGCGACCCGGCAGCCTGGACCAGGGCCGTGGCCTACCTCCAGAAGTCGGGCAAGGTCCCGGCCAGTTTCAAGCCGACTGACTTCTACAGCAACGCGCTGATCAGCAAGACCATGCGGTAAGGCGTTCAGAACGGGTGTGGGGCGTCCAGTGGCTTCGGGATGCAGGGGGCGAGGGGGAGCGTCTCAAAGAACGTTCTGCCAGTCTTTTTAAGCCTGAACTCAATGGTCCGGATAGTTTTTAAGACCTGTGGAGCAGCAACCGAAAAAGCATCGTCTGGGACGCCCGGCCCGTTCACCCCCTCCCAGCCTCCCCCCTCAAGGGGGAGGAGTAGCGTGCCCAGGTGCGTCTGTCCACGACGAGGAAGAGGCTGAAAATGCCGTGTTTATCGGTGTCGAGTTTTTCGTTCTGAGCATCGTTGTAACCCTTGCAGAGCGGGGCCGTCTTCTTGACCGGAGGCGACCCCGCCTTCAGCCCTGCTTTCCAGCCAGCCCGGTGTACTCAGCCTCGGTAAATACGCCGCCCTGGTACGTCTCACTGCGGCTGGCCGGATCGCCGCGCCTGTCTTGCACCTCTGCGGCGTACGCCTCGGCGTCGTCCTGCGGCAGGTAGCCCAGCGTGTCCCAGCCTTCCGGGGTCATCCAGCGCCGGGTGTTGCCGCTGATGCCCGCCACCGTCAGGTAGCCCACACCGGGGGCGGTCACGGCGCAGCGAAACAGCTGCACGGCGTCTCTGGGGCTGAGCCAGGTGCTCAGGTGGCGGGCGTCCTGGGGGCCTGGCTGAAACGAACAGATGCGCACTGCCACGAATTCCAGGCCATACCGTTCCCAGTACAGGCGGCCCAGCGCCTCGCCCGCCACCTTGCTCACGCCGTAGAAGGTGTCCGGGCGCACCGGAACCTCCGGGCCGATCTGCTGGCTGCGCGGGTAGTAGCCCACCGTGTGAATGCTCGAAGCGAAGGCCACGCGCCGCACCCCGAGTTCGTGAGCCGCCTGAAGCACATGCTGCGTGCCGTCGATGTTCACCGCCCGGATACGTTCGTAGCTGTGCTCGTCGGCGATGCCGCCCAGATGAATCACGGCCTGAGCGCCCTGCATGGCCCCCCTTACCTGCGCCGGGTTCTGCAAATCTGCTGCGCGAAAGGTCTCGTGCGCCTCCAGCCCCTCCGGCGTGCGGAGGTCGGTCAGGATCAGGTCGAACGCGCCTTGCAGCCCGGCCCTCAGGGCGCTGCCCACCACGCCAGCGGCCCCGGTCAGCAGCACGCGGGGCTTCGGTGGTCGGGGTACGGAGGCGAAGTCGTCTGGCGGTGTCGTCTGGTTCATGACCCAGGCTAGAGGATCTGTCATCAGTCCGTCGCCGGAGTCGCGTCGCTGGGGTCGCGGCCTGACGTGTTGACGGCAATCATTCTGGAGTGCTGGCACCGCACCCGACCCCGCCCGGTTTCTTTCATGCCCGCAGATGTGCTCTTCTCCTGGCATGAACCTTCTTCTCCTGGGCGGGACGCAGTTCGTGGGCAGGCATATCGTGCTCTCAGCGCTGGAACGCGGCCACAGCGTCAGCACCTTCACGCGTGGACAGACCCCCGATGACCTGCCGGAAGCGGTGACGCGGCTGCACGGCGACAGATTGGATGTGAACGGCGGCCTGGACGCCCTGCAAAGTGGACGCTGGGACGCCTGCATCGACGTGAGCGGCTACCTGCCCCGCGTGGTCGAGCAGAGTGCGCGGCTGCTGCGTGGACGGGTCGGGCGCTACCTGTTCATCTCCACGGTCAGCGTCTACGCGCCGGGCGAGCGCGACACGACCACCGAGGACTCGCCCCTGATAGAGCTGGAAGACCCCACCACCGAGGACGTCGCTGCCCACTACGGCGGCCTGAAGGTGCTGTGCGAGCGCGTGGTGAGCGGGCTGTACGGTGAGCGGGCCACGCACGTCCGGCCTCATCTGGTGGCCGGGCCGGGCGACCATACCCGGCGCTTCACGTACTGGTCCGAAGCGCTGGCGGCGGGCAGTCCTGTGCTGGCCCCCGGCGACGGCAGCGACCCGGTGCAGTACATCGACGCCCGCGACCTGGCCGACTTCGTGGTGCATCTGCTGGAGCAGGACACGCCGGGCACCTTTCACACCGCTGTTCCGCCGATGTCGTGGCACGCCTTCCTGAACGACGTGGCAGACGGACTGCGCTCCCAGGCAGAGCTGGTCTGGACGCCTGCCAGCGAGCTGAAGGCGCGTGGCCTGGGCTGGAACGAACTGCCGCTGTTCGTTGCCAGGGCCGAGGACGACGCCGCCATGATGAGGACCGACAACTCGCGCGCCGTGGCCGCCGGCCTGAAGTGCCGCCCGCTGGCCGAGACGGCCCGGGACACGCTGGAATGGAGCGTAGCGCAGCCGCAGGACAGGCGGCCCAGCATCGTGCCCGTGCTGCCAGAAAGCTGATACCCACGGCGACAGCAGAACGCGCCGCCCGAATGCTCAGGCGGCGCGTTCTGTTCTCAGTTCCCGGTCCAGAATCTTACTTCTCCCCGATGTACTTGCCCCAGCCCTCGCGCATCTGAGCGAACTGGCCGTAGGCGTAGAACCCAAAGCTGGGCGCGCGCGGCGGCATGTGCAGCGGCATCTGGGCCTCGTCGGGGGTGCGGCTGCCCTTGCGCTGGTTGCAGACGCGGCAGGCGGTCACCACGTTGTCCCAGCCGTGC